>JAZRGQ010000152.1:0-5692 GCA_045644405.1 Faecousia sp. | reverse complement strand
GAACTGCGCCCGTATTTTATTTACCTTGATAGCTGTCTACAATAGTGCGTACACACTGGTCAATGCCCACGGTGTTGCTTTTCAGACACAGGTCATAGTTGAGCGCGTCGCCCCATTTTCTGCCGGTGTAGTGCTGATAATGGACACGGCGGCGTTTGTCTTTTTCCGCAAGACGCGCTTCCGGAGATTTCTCCGATTCACCGTACAGCCGCACAATTCGCTCTGCGCGGAAATCTGTGTCTGCGTGGATAAATACGTGCAGACAGTCGGGACGGTCTTTCAAGATGTAGTCAGCATTGCGACCTACGATTACGCAGGGACCTTTTTCCGCCAGCTGCAAAATCACACTGCACTGAATGTTCCACAGGAAGTCTGCGGTGGACAAGCCGTGCATAACACCGGGAACACCCTGGGGCGCAAAGGCGTAGGAAAGAAGGCTGCTGCCCGGCGCGTGTTCTCCATGCTCTTCGATGTACTTGTGGGCAAAGCCGGATTCAAGAGCAACCTGGTCAACCAGCTCCTTGTCATAAAAGGGAATTCCCAACTGTTCTGCGACTGCGCGGCCTATGCTGCGTCCGCCACTGCCGAATTGCCGGCTGATGGTAATAATCTTTTTCTCCATAGCAGTACCTCCTTGCTTGATTATACTCTTATTATATGAATAGGAAAGGGGAAAGTCAAATACGCTTACTCAATAGTAATGCCTGCAATTCTCTGACCTCTTGTGCCGATGACAAGCGTGTTGTTAAACACGATGGGGGAGGCCTCCATATTGGAGCCAAGGCCGATGGAGGTCAGTGTTTCGCCGGTAGCGCCATCAACCAGATGCATATTTCCTGATGCGTCGCCAATACAGATATAGCCCTTGCCTTCGGGTGTATAGACAGCTACAGGAGAACTCCAGGTATAGCTACCCATAGTCTGCTCCCAGACCACTTCGCCGGTTTCTGTGTCCAGAGCGAACAAAATACCGGAGTAGGAGGCAGGCGTTTTTGCTACCGCGTAGATGATAGTGCCTTCCAAATCGGTACCTTCCTTACCCAGTACAGGGGAAGCCAGAATACCGCCGGAAACGTCCTTGTCATAGATGATTCCGCTGTAGGATTTCTGCCAGACAATCTCGCCGTTGTTGGCGTTGATTTTGTATACGTAAGAGGTGCCGCCGCCGTATTCCATAGAGGTGGCGGTGTACAGATAGCCGTTGCCGTCCTCTTCCCACTGGAAAACAGGCGTTGCGTTAATGTCGTCGCCGGTATTTTGCGCCCAAAGCAGCGCCATAGTGTTGATATCGATACAGAACAGCATACCGCCGTTATCGCCGATAAACAGGTAGTTATCTACCATAATACAGCTGCTCTCAAAGCCGATGGTATGACCGGTATTGGTGCTGTAGCGGACTTTAACCACGTTTTCCGGCGCCTGTGTCAGAGTGCCGGTGGCTTTATCAAAAGCGGTGTTGAGCTTGATGGTATAGATGATGCCGCTTTCACAGCCCCAGATCAGGGTGTCGGTTTCTGCGCTGATCATAGGCGAGGAGTCGAAGGCATACCAGCCGCGGTAGGCAAAGGAATCGCTGCCGTTCTGCTCCCAGATAATGGAGTTGTCCACCAGACTGATGGCGTACATTCTGGGCGATTTGCCATAGACCAGACCGGAGCCGGCATAGAGAATCGGATAACCTCTGGGGTCCAGAGATGCGGTACCCTTGAAGCTCATACCAATCCAGATGGGGTCGCGGGTGGCAGAGCCGTCTTCGAGGTCATAGAAGTAGATGTAGCCGTCAAGGGTTGTGCAAATGACTTCCACCAAATCTTCTTTTTCTTTTTTGCTGTCGTACAGCCCCATAACTGCTCTGGTTTCCCCGTCCCACTGTACCACAAGAGGCTGACCGGTCCAGCCAACGCCGGGCCAGCCGTCCAGACTGCCAACACTGTTTGTCCACTTGGTTGTCAGAGTCTTTTCGGTTACGTTGACAGTACCGTAGGTAGAGCCGGTGCGGTAGTTATCGCCACGGAAAGTGGGGATTGCAGGCAGAGGATAGTAGGTTTCCGGTGCGTCAAAATCGATGGTTTCCTCCCGCTGGAAGGAATCGATAATCGCATCGTTTGCAATCAGCTCCCACTTGATATCCCAGTTGGCGGGGTTGGAGCTGTCGGTGTAAGCAGGGGAGAGGGTAGGCTCCGGCGGCTCTGTGGGAACGGTGGTTGCTTCAGTAGTGGCTTCCGTGGTTTCCTCGGTGGTCTGCTCGGTAGGCGCTTCGGTTGTCTCCGGCGCTGTGGCTAAGTGGGCAAGCTCCTGACCGACCTGTACATACCGCATCATACACAGCACGCAGCACGCAAGCACAATGGCTGTGGCGATGAGGGTAAGTACGGTAATAATCCGCAGTCTGGGCTTTCTGCCTGCTGCAGCTGCTTTTTTGAAATCAAGCACAGCAAGCAAAATGCACATAAGTATCAGCGCAACAAGAATTGACAGCAGTACAATCATAGCGATGCGCATAGACGCGCCGGTGGCAGCAAGAGTGTTGCCACTTTCGGCAGATACAGGCAGCGCCAGAATCAGCAGCGCCGCTAGTGCGCCAATAAAAGATAAAAGCTTTTTCATAACAACCTCCTTGGATAGGGAACTGTTTATTTTAGTATACCATTGACAGGGTGGATACGCAAGGCAAAATCCAAAATTTCGACAGCAATTTCACATTGCCAAGAAAGGCAAAATATGTTAAAATAAACCCATCAATTTTACAGGAGCAGACTATGGTAACAATTATTCAAACCCTGTCGCAGGAGCTGGGTCAAAAAGAGGAATATGTGGCAAACGTTGTGCAGCTTTTGGACGAGGGTAACACAATTCCTTTTATTGCCAGATACCGCAAAGAGCAGCACGGCAGTATGGACGATACTTTGCTGCGCGCGCTAGAAACCCGCCTTGGATATTTGCGCAATTTGCAGGAGCGCAAGCAGGAGGTTTGCAATGCCATTGCCGGACAGGAAAAGCTGACCGAGGAGCTGGAAAAAGCCATAATGGCAGCTGCCACGCTGGCAGAGGTGGAAGATTTGTACCGCCCCTACAAGCAAAAGCGGCGCACCCGCGCAACGGTAGCGAAGGAAAAAGGCCTGGAGCCGCTGGCGCTGGCGATTTTTGCCCAGACAGGAGAAGACCCTGCGGATTTGGCGCAGGCGTACATTGACCCTGAAAAGGGCGTTGAAACATTAGACGATGCTCTTGCCGGCGCTTCCGATATTATTGCGGAAATTTTGTCCGATGACCCGGAAATCCGCAAGGCATTGCGTGAGAAGATGGAGCGCCAGGCGGTGATTTCCGTACAGGCGGATGACCCGGAGAAGGAAAGTGTATATCAGCTGTACTACAGCTTTGCTGCGCCTGTTTCCCGCTTGCAGAATCACCAGATTCTGGCAATCAACCGCGGCGAAAAAGAAGGCTTTTTGAAGGTCAGCGCCAGCCTGCCCGGTCTGGAGGGACAGGCGCTGGTTTGCAGAAAGGCGCTGAAGCCTACAGCGTTGGTTTCCCAGTTTGTTCGCGCCAGCGCGGAAGATGCCTACACCCGACTGATTGCCCCCAGTGTGGAACGGGAGCTGCGCAATACACTGACCGACCGCGCCGCAGAGGCGGCTATCGGCAACTTCGCCTTAAATTTGAAGCCGTTGCTGATGCAACGGCCGGTAAAGGGTTTTGTAACAATGGGTCTGGACCCGGGATACAGAAATGGCTGCAAGGTCGCAATCGTTGACGGCACAGGCCGTGTGCTGGATACAACTGTTGTTTACCCCACTTTTTCTCAGAAAAAGAAAGAGGAGGCAATTGCAGTGCTGTCGGCGTTGATCCGGCGCCACGGCGTACGGCACATTGCCATCGGTAACGGAACTGCCTCCCGTGAAACGGAAGCAATGACGGTGGAAATGCTCAAGCAGGTATCCGGTGTCAGCTATATGATTGTCAATGAGGCGGGCGCATCTGTGTACTCTGCGTCGAAACTGGCGGCTGAGGAGTTCCCGGAGTTTGATGTAAATCTGCGTTCTGCTGTATCTATTGCGCGGCGTTTGCAGGATCCGCTGGCGGAGCTGGTGAAGATTGACCCCAAGGCAATCGGCGTTGGACAGTATCAGCACGATATGCCCCAAAAGCGGTTGGACGAAGCGTTGGGCGCGGTGGTAGAGGATTGCGTTAACGCAGTAGGTGTGGACGTAAATACCGCCTCTGCAAGCCTTTTGCAGCAGGTGTCCGGTCTTAACAGCACCACAGCGAAAAATCTGGTGGCATACCGTGAGGAAAACGGCGTGTTTACCTCCAGAAGTCAACTGAAGAAGGTACCTAAGCTGGGACCGAAGGCGTACCAGCAGTGTGCTGGTTTTTTGCGTGTGCCGGAGAGTAAGGAAATTCTGGATAATACCGGTGTACACCCGGAGGCGTACGACGCCACCTGTAAGCTGCTGCAGCTGTGCGGATACGATAAAAACGATGTGGCAAAGGGAGCGATTGGCGAACTGCCGGACAGATTCCATCAATACGGCAGCGAAGCGGCGGCGCAGCACTGCGGTGTAGGCGTGCCTACACTGGAGGACGTGGTGAAGGAGTTGCTGAAGCCGGGTCGCGACCCCCGTGATGAGCTGCCTGCGCCGATTCTAAGAACGGACGTACTGGAAATGAAAGACTTGAAGCCGGGAATGGTGCTTTCCGGCACAGTGCGTAATGTGGTGGATTTCGGTGTATTTGTGGACATTGGCGTCCATCAAGACGGTCTTGTGCATATTTCTCAGGTTGCCAACCGGAAAGTGCAGCACCCGTCTCAGGTTGTGCAGGTGGGAGATATTGTGCAGGTAAGCGTTCTGGAAGTGGACGAAAAGCGCAAGCGCATTGGCTTGACAATGAAAAATATTCCCAAAGAAGCCCAATAACCAAAAAAGGCGTTCTCTATTTGAGAGCGCCTTTTTCGCATTATATTCTGGAATTATGCGGAAATTGTTAGAATTGATTGACTTTTGCCCAATATAGTGTATACTGTAGATAACCAAATAAACCTTTGATGCTTTCGGGACGGCTTTCCGGACCGGAAAGCGGAGGACTCTCTGGAGAACACATTGAGTTGTGTGCCGAAGGTGCAAGGAAAATCTGTATTTTCCGAATCTCTCAGGCAAATGGACGGAGACGCGCAGATATTATGATACTCTCGTGTGTTTCGACAGTCCGGTTAGGGCTGCCTTTTTTATTTGGAATTTTTGAAAAACAGGAGAATGGATATGTACGGAAAAACATTGGACTCGATTGGCTTTGTTTCAAATTTTGATGCAGAAGTTGCGTCCATTATGCAAAAAGAGCTGCAAAGACAGCAGGACGGTCTGGAGCTGATTGCATCGGAAAACTTTGCGTCTCCCGCGGTAATCGCGGCTATGGGCTCTATTCTTACCAATAAGTACGCGGAGGGTTTGCCCGGCAAGCGCTACTATGGCGGCTGTCAGCACGTGGATGAGCTTGAGAGCCTGTGTATTCAGCGAGCAAAGGATTTGTTTGGCGCAGAATTTGCCAACGTGCAGCCCCACTCCGGCGCGCAGGCAAATATGGCAGTGCAGCTGGCGCTGCTGCAGCCCGGCGATACGATGATGGGTATGAGCCTTGCCAATGGCGGACACCTGTCCCACGGCAGCCCTGCCAATATTTCCGGTAAGTACTA
>JAZRGQ010000151.1:0-6528 GCA_045644405.1 Faecousia sp. | reverse complement strand
AATTCACGCAACGCCGCATTTGATTGTTCGAGTCCATAAGCAGATATCCGAACAGGACATCTGCTTTACCGGTACACCGGAAGGGACTCATTAATCAAGGTTCGGCTCGGTCCAGCCCTCGCCGGCTACGCTCGTCCGCGGTGCATTTAATCTTTCGAGTCCCCTCCTCCATAAAAATTAAAAGGATTATCCCGGATGGGATAATCCTTTTAATGGTACACCGGAAGGGACTCGAACCCCCAACCCTCGGAACCGGAATCCGATGCTCTATCCATTGAGCCACCGGTGCGTGCTTGACAGCCCAGTCATTATAACAAGTTTCCCCCATTTTGTAAAGGGGCGTTTTTGAAAATTTATCCCTGCTTTTTCCGTTTTTATCGCAAAATAGTTGTTTTTCCGGCAAAACTGTGTTATACTGCCCCTATGAATTGAATCTGGGAGGCATTTTCTATGGCAGTACAGCATTTTCGCTCTGCTCTGAACGGCTTTAACCGACAGGATGTAGTCAATTACATTGAATATTTAGTAAATCAACACAATGCAAAGATCCAGCAGCTGAACACCCAGCTGGAGCTGGCGCAATCCACCGCAAACAGCGATTTGCAGGCACAGCTGGACGCCGCCCTTGCCCGCTGCGCGCAACTGGAGGAACAGCTGGGTCAGCCCACTGACGGCGCTCCCTGCGGCAACCCCACCCAGCAGGAGCTGGAGGCGTACCGCCGGGCAGAGCGGGCAGAACGGCTTGCCCACGACCGCGCCCAGCAGATTTATACCCAGGCCAACAGCGCGTTGGCAGACGCCACCTGCAAGGCAGAAGCCGCTGCAGACCAGATTGGCGACCTTGCCCAGCAGGCTGCTGCCCAGCTGCAGGCTTGCCAGGATTCCCTTCTGCAGGCGAAGGACTGCTTCCAGCAGACCATTGCTTCTTTGTACGCGATTCACCCTGAAGAATAAAGTGTTATTGGGAAAGTCTTCCGGCTTTCCCAATCTCTTTTTGAGGCTTAATTATGGAATGTTTTGCACCCCGCTATTTCCAGCTGTTTCGTTGCTCCGCCGCTGCCTGCACCGACAGCTGCTGCAAGGAATGGGCTGTTGACGTAGATTCGAAAACCGCCGCATATTACCGCACGCTGGAGGGCTCCCTGGGGGAACGGCTCCGGCAGGTGCTGCAGGATACGGACAACGGCGCCGTAATGACCATTGAAAACGGCCGCTGCCCTATGTGGCAGGAGGACGGCCTTTGCCGGATTCACGCCCAGCTGGGCCACGATGCTCTTTGCGATGTGTGCCGGGAATTTCCCCGCCTGCGCCACGATTACGGCAGCTTTGTGGAGCTTGGTCTGGAGCTGTCCTGTCCGGAGGCTGCCCGTCTGATTCTAACCGGCGACAGCAGCCTGGTTACAACCGCCATTTCCGGCGGAGAAATGCCTGAATACGATTTGGAGGCGATGGAAATCCTGCGCGCCACACGCGCCGAAATCCTTTCGTTTCTGCAGACACGTACCTACACGCCGCCCCAAATGCTGGCAATTCTACTATTATACGCCCACGAAGTTCAGTCGCAGCTGGACGGCGGCGATGCTGCTGTGCTTGCGCCGGAACAAATGCTCCGGCAGGCAGAGGGCTACGCCGCGGCTGCCGACCTGCAAAGTGTTTTCTCCTTTTTCCTTAACCTTGAGATTCTCACGCCCCAATGGAAAAACCGTCTGGAGCAAGGTCCTGTTCCCGGCAGCTGGACGGCAGAGTTCCCTGCCCTTGCCGTCTACTTTATTCAGCGCTACTGGCTGCAAGCTGTGTCCGACTACGATTTAATCGGGCGGGTAAAATTTGCAATCACCGCCTGCCTGCTGGTGCAGGCGCTGGGTGGCGACCCTGTGGAAACCGCCCAGCAGTTTTCCAAGGAAATTGAAAACAATCCGGACAATGTGGACGCCATTTTAGACGGCGCCTACACCTCTCCCGCGCTTACCGATTTGCAGCTTTTGGGTCTGCTGTTATCGCAATAAGATAAACAAAAAGGGTGTTGCCAAAAGCAACACCCTTTTTTATTACGCCTGATAAATTGCCTTGCAGGCCAGCATCGTATGGTAGCAGTCAAACTTGCTGACCAGCTCCATCGGCGCGTGCATACACAGCACCGGCACGCCTGCATCTACGGTAACAATGTTTCTGTTTGCCATATAGGCAGCCACAGTGCCGCCACCGCCCTGGTCCACCTTGCCCAGTGTGGCAATCTGCCATCTTACGCCGGCGTTATCCAGTGTGGTACGCACGTGTCCCATCGCCTCGGCAGAGGCATCGGAAGCGCCGCCCTTGCCGCGGGAGCCGGTATACTTACAAATAGCAACGCCATAGTTGAGCATACTGTTGTTCCGGCGGTCGCAGGTTTCTGCGAAGTTGGGGTCGAAGGCGTTGGATACGTCTGCGCTGAGGCAGAAGGAATTCGCAAAGCACTCACCCAGCTTTACACCCTGGGCTGCGCACAGACCGTCCATAAAATACTCGAAAGCCTGGCTCTGCATACCGGAAACGCCTACAGAGCCGATTTCCTCTTTGTCTGCCAGAATGCAAACAGCAGTCTTTTCCGGCTGCTCAATGGAGAACAGCGCCTCCAATTCTGCATAAGCGCAAACCCGGTCATCGTGGCCGTACGCGCCCAGCAGACTCCGGTCCAGACCTACCTCGCGGCACTTGCCCGCAGGCACAACGGTCAGCTCGGCGCTGAGGAAGTCCTCCTCGATGATGCCGTACTTTTCGTTAAGCAGCTTCATTACGTTCAGCTTCACCAAATCCGCGCCTTCGCCCTCCAGAGGCTGGGTGCCCAGAATCACGTTCAGCTGCTCGCCTACAATACCCTCTGCCAGTGTCTTTTTCATCTGGTCGGCAGACAGGTGAATCAGCAAGTCAGATACTACCAGCACAGGGTCGGTTTCATCTTCACCCACTGTAACGGTAACCACTGTGCCGTCCTTGCGGTATACCACGCCGTGCAGCGCCAGCGGTACGGTGGGCCACTGGTACTTTTTGATGCCGCCGTAGTAATGGGTCTTGAAATAAGCGATTTCAGAATCCTCATACAAAGGATTGGGCTTGACGTCCATACGGGGGGAATCCACGTGGGCAGCGCAGATATTTGCGCCGGCAGACAGAGGCTGCTTGCCAACCACCGCCAGAATAATGCTCTTACCCCGGTTGTTGCAGTACAGCTTATCGCCGGTCTTTACGGTCATACCCGCCTTAAATTCCCGGAAGCCGTTCTTTTCCGCTTCTGCCACAGCCCAGACTGTAGCCTCTCTTTCGGTTTTGCAATCGTCCATAAACGCTGCGTACCGCTTGCAATACTGCTCCATATCGGCTTTTTGCGCATCAGTCATACCCTGATAGCCGTTTTTGGGCGCAGCCAACAGATTTTCTCTCAGCTGGTCAGTTGTCATAGTGATTCTCCTTACTGTAAAGTATAGTTACATTATACCCAACCCTGTGAAAAAGGCAAGGCATTCGTTTTGAAATTCCTCTAAAGTGCCGTTGTTTTCCAAAACATGGTCGCAGTGCTGCACAAACCAGCTGTCCGTATGCTGGGCAGCCAGCCGCTGCTGTACCGCCTGCTCTGTGATTGCGTCCCGTTCCACCAACCGCTTCAGACGGTGCGTTTCCGGCGCAATTACCGCCACCGTTACATCGCACAGCTCTGCAAGACCGCTTGTAAACAGCTCGATGGCATCAATCGCCACCAGCGCCGGCGCGTTTTTCAGCTGCTGCAGCACCTGCTGCTTCACCGCGGTATGGGTGATTTGATTCAGTTTTTCCAAGGCGTCGGCATCGGAAAACACCCATTTTGCCAGCTTTTCCCGATTCAGCTTTCCATTTTCCACCGTGTTGGGAAACGCCGCTTCGATTGTCTGCAGCAGCTTTTTATCCTCCTGAAGCAGCCGGTGATAAATAGCATCGCAGTCCAGAACAAGACCGCCCATTTTTTCAATCACCCGCAGCGCCGTTGTCTTTCCGCTGCCGCTGCCACCGGTAATTCCCACAATCATTGTGTTTCCTCCCCGTTGACAATCTGAAAGCCTGCCGCTTTTTTCAGCCTGTTCTGTACCGCATACGCCACACCGCCGCCGGTGGGACAGCGGGCAAAAATTGTACCCACAGAAGGGTCGTCCAGTTCCCGCAGAGCCGCAAACAGTCCTTTCGACAGACTTTGGGGGTCCGCCTCGCTGCCGTAAGCCAGCGGGGCATAATCTTTATACAGAGGCAGCTCCTCTTGAAAACACAGCACCCGGTCTCCTTTTCGGTAATGGGCGTAGATATATTCTGCCGCCTGCTCCCGGTTGCCGGCTACAATCAGCACCTGCGCCTGAGGCGCATAATGCTTATACTTCATTCCCGGGGCTTTTGCCACTGCGCCGGCGTCAAGCTGGGCAGTAACCGCCTCGTCCACCACCAGGTCTCCCAGCACCTGCAGAAGCTGTTCCGGTGTAATGCCGCCGGGTCGCAGCAGGCGAGGTCTTTCCTCGGTTAAATCCACAATTGTAGATTCTACACCCACCCGGCAGGCGCCGCCGTCGACCACAGCCGCAATTTTGCCATCGTGGTCGTGGAGAACGTGCTGCGCGGTAGTGGTAGAGGGTTTTCCGGAAATATTGGCAGAGGGCGCTGCAACCGGCACGCCGGACAGGCGGATAATTTCTCTGGTTACCGGGTTATCCGGACACCGCACAGCCACTGTAGGCAGCCCTGCGGTGGTACATTTTGGAACAATTTCCTTTGCCGGCAGCACCATTGTCAAAGGTCCGGGCCAGAATTTTTCCGCCAGTGTATACGCGGCTTTTGGAATGGTATGGCAGAATTTTTCCATATCCGAACTCTGCGCCACGTGGAGAATCAGCGGATTATCCTGCGGGCGGCCTTTTGCCTGAAAAATCTTCGCCACCGCAGACGGATTCAGTCCGTCAGCCCCCAGTCCGTACACCGTTTCCGTGGGAATGGCCACCAGTTCTCCTTGCCGTATGAAATTGGCTGCGATTGCAGGGGTTTCCGGCAACGATGCCGAAAGCAAGACAGTATCCATAGTACCTCCCAAAAAACGGAATGGAGCAGCTGCCGCGGGCAGCTGCTCCAGGGCAGACAACGAAATTAAACAGTGGGCTGGTTAGCAGCCTCGATAATCTTTACAAACTTCTCCGGTACCAGAGATGCGCCGCCAATCAGACCGCCGTCGATGTCGGGCTGTGCCAGCAGCTCGAATGCGTTCTTTTCATTCATAGAGCCACCGTACAGAATGGAGATGGCGCGGGCATTCTTGGAAGAATACAGCTTACGTACTACAGAACGAATCATCTCGCAAACTTCCTCAGCCTGCTCGGGGGTAGCAGTCAGACCGGTGCCGATTGCCCAGATGGGCTCATAGGCAATAATCACCTTGCGGATTTTCTCCTCGGGTACATTCTGCAATGCCAGCTTAATCTGCATAGTGATGTGCTCGTTGGTTACGCCGCTCTGGCGCTGCTCCAGTGTTTCACCGCAGCATACAATGGGAATCAAACCCGCCTCCAGCGCTGCCAGTACCTTGGCATTGACCTGCGCATCGGTCTCGCCGAACATCTCACGGCGCTCGGAGTGGCCAATAATTACATATTTACAGCCTGCATCTACCAGCATATCGGTAGCAATCTCACCGGTATAGGCACCGGAAGCAGCGGCGTGGCAGTTCTCCGCGCCAATGCCTACTCTGGTCTCACGCATAGCGCGGACAGCGGCAGGAATGCACACTGCAGGTACACACAGCGCTACATCACACCAGCGACCCTTGGGCATAATGGCCTTCAGCTGCGCCATAAATTCCTTGGTCTGACTGGGAGTTTTGTTCATTTTCCAGTTACCGGCAATTACAGTCTTACGATACTTTCTGTTCATTTTCCTTACTCCTTAAATATATACACACCGGAAAATCCGGCGCTATTTGACAAAGTTATGTTGGGTATATCCCTGCCGGCGTACCGGCAGGGATACAGAGATTCAATTATTTATCCTGCAGACAAGCAATACCGGGTAATTCCAGGCCCTCCAGGAATTCCAGAGAAGCGCCGCCACCGGTGGAGATGTGGGTAATGGCATTGGCAAAGCCCAGCTGCTCACAGGCTGCTGCGGAGTCGCCACCGCCAACGATTGTTACGGCATCGGAATCTGCCAGCGCCTGAGCGACAGCAACAGTACCCTTTGCCAGAGTGGGATTCCCAAATACGCCCATAGGACCGTTGCAGACAACGGTCTTTGCAGCCTTGGCTGCGGCAGCAAACTCTGCGCAAGCCTTGGGGCCGATATCCAGACCCATCTTATCCTCGGGGATTGCGGTGCAATCCACATAGTCAACTGCCAGCTCGGCATCGATGGGAGAGGGGAAGGAATCTGCAACTGCAGTATCAACAGGCAGCAGCAGCTTTACGCCCTTTGCCTGTGCCTTTGCCATCATTTCCTTGCAGTAGTCCAGCTTCTCGTTGTCTACCAGGCTCTTGCCTACGCTGTAGCCCT
>JAZRGQ010000150.1:0-4312 GCA_045644405.1 Faecousia sp. | reverse complement strand
CGAAGATGTGATGTTGATTTGGATTGGGTTTTGTGTATAATAAAAGTATTATTCTTGAAAGAGGCGTGATTTCTATGGCCAGACCGTTGGTTGCGATTGTTGGACGACCCAATGTGGGAAAGTCTATGTTATTTAATAAGCTGACCGGACAGCGTACTTCTATCGTAGAAGATACGCCCGGTGTAACGCGGGATAGAATCTACGGTGATTGCGAATGGTGCGGCAGAAGCTTTGCACTGGTGGATACCGGCGGTATCGAGCCCTCCACGGATAACGATATGCTCAAGTTTATGCGCCGTCAGGCGGAAATCGGCATTGAGCTTGCAGACTGCGTTGTGATGGTAACCGATGTAAAAACCGGTGTTACTGCGGCAGACCAGGACGTTGCAACCCTTTTGCGTAAGTCCGGAAAGCCGGTGGCGCTGGCGGTAAATAAGTGCGATGCGGTAGGTCCGACCAATCCGGAGGTTTATGAGTTTTACGGTCTGGGTATCGGAGATTTGTTTGAGGTTTCGGCAATTCACGGACACGGCACCGGCGATTTGCTGGACTGGTGCCTGGAACAGTTCCCCCCTGCAGAAGCAGAGGAAGAGGAGTCTGATGTAGTCAAGGTTGCCATTGTAGGCAAACCCAATGTGGGTAAGTCCAGCCTTCTGAACCGGATTCTGGGAGAAGAGCGGGTGATTGTATCCAATATTGCCGGCACAACCCGTGATGCGATTGACTCGGATTTTGAAAACGAAACAGGTAAATACTGCTTCATTGACACAGCCGGTATGCGTCGTAAAAGCAAAGTCGATGACCTGATTGAAAAGTACTCCAATATGCGTACGGTGGCAGCCATTGAACGGGCAGATGTATGCCTGATTCTGGTCGATGCCAATGAAGGCGTTACTGAGCAGGACACAAAAATTGCCGGTCTTGTCCACGAGGCAGGTAAAGCGGCAATTATTGTTGTGAACAAGTGGGACGCGGTCGAGGACAAGCAGACGAACACTATGCGCGACAAGGAAGCGGACGTACGCAACGGCTTGAGCTATATGACCTACGCGCCTGTTGTGTTTCTGTCTGCGCTGACAGGCTCCCGTGTGGACCGGCTGTTTCAGGTGATTCAGGATGTGCATAAACAGAACACCAGCAGAATTACCACCGGCGCGCTGAACAGCGTCCTTGCTGATGCTACCGCCCGTGTGCAGCCGCCTACGGATAAGGGTCGCCGGCTGAAAATCTACTATATGACGCAGGCTGGCACAAAGCCGCCCCATTTTGTCATATTCTGCAACGATGCCCGGCTGTTCCATTTCTCCTACCAGAGATATCTGGAAAACCAGATTCGGGAAGTGTTTGGCTTGCAGGGAACTCCTGTGCGTATCACCATTCGTCAGAAGGGTGATAAGGAGGAGTAAGTATGTTCTCAGCGATTTTAATTACTGTGCTGGTTGCCTATATGCTGGGCAATTTGAATGGCGCTGTGTGCATATCGGCGCTGCTGCACGATGATGTGCGCAGCCACGGCAGCGGAAATGCGGGTCTTACCAATTTTATCCGCAATTTCGGTGTCAACTATGCAGTGCGCGTGATATTGATTGACGCAGGTAAAGCGGTGCTTGCCTGTGTGATGGGCGGAATGCTCCTGAAGCCCTATGACAGCTTCCTTCTGGGCGCTACACTGGGCGGTGCGGCAGTTGTGTTGGGACACGATTTTCCGGCGCTACTGGGCTTCCACGGCGGCAAGGGCATCTTAAGCGGCTTGTTTGTGGCGCTTGTGGTTGACTGGAGAATCGGCTTGCTGATTCTGGCGGTATTTGCGGTTGTGTATTTGCTTTCCGGTTATGTTTCTTTAGGTTCCGTCGTGGCAGCGCTGACATTCAGTGTTGGATTTGCAGTATTCCATTCTGACAATTTGCCGGTGATGCTCTGCGGTGTGCTTATTGGACTGGTTTGCGTTTATATGCACAGACAGAACATTCGCCGCCTGCTGAACGGCACAGAGAAAAAGACCAACCTGTTTAAAGGAAAAGAATAAAAAAGAATCCCAAATGTCAATTTGGGATTCTTTTTTATGCAAAAAGCGGCATTGCGTTACGCAATACCGCTTTATCGTTGCAGGGATTAGACAGCCCGTTCTACCTTGTTAGAACGGAGGCATCTGGTACAAGCGTACACATGGCACGGAGTACCGTTCACAATGGCCTTAACCCGCTTAACATTGGGCTTCCAGGTACGATTGGAACGTCTGTGGGAGTGGGAAACCTTAATACCAAAGGTAACGCCCTTGCCACAATAATCACACTTCGCCATTCACTGCACCTCCTATCCGCATGATGACTCATCAAAATAGCGCTACAAACAAGCGCTTACATATGATACCAGAGATTTCTTGAAAAAGCAAGTCTTTTTTTGGAAAATTTTTTGTTTTTGAAAATACAGTTGCTATTCGTCGCATCTGGGGCTATAATAGCTGCAAAGAAGTAAAGGAGTTGCGGATATGTTTACTACACACAGTGTACAGTTGAAGACTCTTGTTGAAGAATTTCAGCTGGAGGTGGTGTTTGCCGCCACAGATTATGATGCAATTCAAATTACAGTTGAAGACGTAACACGTCCCAGCCTGCAGCTGTCGGGATATTATGACCACTTTGAGCCTATGCGCCTGCAGGTGATGGGAAATGTTGAGTTGAGCTATCTGCAAAAGATGACTGACGGGGAGCGGGAAGTGGTTTTTGACCGGCTGTTTTCCTACAAATTCCCCGCATTGCTGATTTCCAGAAACAGCCCGATTGACCCGCTGTGCCTTGAAATGGCGAAAAAGCACAATGTTACCCTGCTGCGCAGCCACGAGGCAACCTCTACCATCGTTTCGGCGATTATTTCCTATCTGAAATCCGCCCTTGCTCCGTGCATTACCCGCCACGGCGTACTTATGGAGGTATACGGTGAGGGTGTGCTGATTCTGGGCGATAGCGGTATGGGCAAAAGTGAAGCGGCTGTGGAGCTGCTGAAAAGAGGACACCGCCTGATTGCAGACGATGCTGTGGAAATTCGCAAGATTTCCAGTAACGCGTTGGTAGGCACTGCGCCCCAGCTGATTCGCAACTATGTAGAGCTGCGCGGAATCGGTATTGTAAACGTGGCAAAGCTGTTCGGTATGGGCGCCGTTAAAGCGGAGAACGAAATCAATCTGGTGGTTAATATTGTGCCTTGGAAGAACAATGAGGCATATGACCGTCTGGGTCTTGAAGACCAGCATATGGAAATTCTGGACGTAAAGATTCCAATGTACACAATTCCGATTACCCCCGGCAGAAACCTTGCGGTGATTTTGGAGGTTGCGGCAATGAACAACCGCCAGAGAAAGATGGGCTACAATCCTGCGCAGGAGTTTACCGAGCAGATTGACCGTCATTTTGCAGAAAATATGCTGAAGTAAGCGGAGCGGACTATGAAGGAATTTGTAATCGGCTCTAATGATGCAGGGCAGCGACTTGACCGCTTTTTGAGCAAGGCAGTGCCACTGCTGCCGGCATCGCTGGCGCAGAAGTATATTCGCATTAAGCGAATTAAGTGCAACGGCGCACGGACTGACCGAAGCGCGCGGTTGCAGGAAGGCGATGTGCTGCAGCTGTATATTAATGACGAGTTTTTTGATAAACCCAGTCAGGAAAATGCCTATTTGACTGTGGCTGCGCCGAAACTGAATATTGTGTACGAAGATGAAAATATTCTTCTTGTGGACAAGCGGCCGGGTTTGGCGGTACATCCCCACGATGGGGCGGAATACGGCAAAACACTCATTGACCACATTCAGTCCTACCTCTACCAGAAAAAGCAGTGGAATCCAAGAGGGGAGAATGCATTCACGCCTGCGCTGTGCAACCGGATTGACCGTAATACCGGCGGCATTGTTATTGCGGCGAAAACCGCAGAAGCGCTGCGTGTGATGAACCAGAAGATTAAAGACAGAGAGCTGGATAAGCGGTATCTGGCAGTGGTGGAAGGCACACCGAAACCTGCCAAAGGCAGCCTGAAAGGATATCTTTTCAAGGACGCTAAGCAAAACCGCGTGTATGTTACCGATACGCCGCAAGCCGGCGCGAAAAGCTGCCGTACAGACTATGTGGTGCTGGCAAGCAGCCAGGGATTATCGCTGGTGGAGTGTGAGCTGATTACCGGCAGGACCCACCAGATTCGCGCACAGTTTGCCCACGCGGGACACCCACTGCTGGGCGACGGCAAGTACGGAAAGCTGAATAAGCGCTTTGACAGGACCTATCAGGCGCTGTATTCCTATAAGCTGACGTTCTGCTTTACT
>JAZRGQ010000149.1:0-3412 GCA_045644405.1 Faecousia sp. | reverse complement strand
CCGATATTCTTATGCCCACCCCCTCTGCGGTGCTGCAGGCGATGAACCTGCTGGCGCAGGGCTGTGAAGGCGAGGCGGGAATCGGCGAGCTGATTGCAGTGGACGTCGGTGGCGCTACCACAGACGTGTACTCTATTGCCGACGGTATGCCTGAGCATATGAGCACGGTGTTCAAAGGTCTGCCGGAGCCGTTTGCCAAGCGGACGGTGGAAGGGGACATCGGTATGCGCTACAGCATACAGGGAATTGTGGACGCCGCGGGAATTGACCGCATCAGTCAGCTTTCCGGACTGTCCAAGGAACGGATTACCGAGCTGGTGGACTACCTTAAGACCCACACGGAAACCGTGCCGAAAGAGGACGAGGAACTGATTCAGCTGGATTTCGCGCTGGCAAGTATGGCAATCGAAACAGCGGTTGCCCGCCACGCAGGCACAATTCAGGAAACCTATACGATGATGGGACAAACCTTTGTGCAGGAGGGAAAAAACCTTACAAAGGTGAAAACCATTGTAGTTACCGGCGGTAGTCTGATTCACACAAAACGCACCCAGACAATCGCATCTCACGCATTATATTCTCCTGCCGACCCGGCGTCCCTGCGACCCCGCCAGGCAGATGTACTGGTAGATAGAACGTATATATTAGCCGCTATGGGTTTGCTTTCCAGCTATTACCCGCAGGTGGCATTACGAATTATGAAAAAGGAGTTGGAATTCCATGGACATTCAGAACAAGAAGCTCTCCAATGACGTATTTTACAAGGAGCGTCAGGAAGTCCTGACCCAGTGGCCCACCGGTAAGGACGTGGACCTGGAGGAGGCAATTGCTTATCACAAGGCGATGCCCCAATCCCGCAGTTTCGCGGACAAGCTGAGCCAGGCCAAGAAGGAAAAGCGCACTCTGGTGCAGCCCCGCGCAGGCGTGCCTGTAGTGGAAGAGCACATTAAGCTGCTGCAGTATCTGGAAGAGTACGGCGAAGCTGACCTGCTGCCCTCCACCATCGACTCTTATACCCGCCAGAACCGCTATGAGGAAGGCGAAAAGGGTATTGCCGAGTCTATCCGTCTGGGCCGCGCTATGATGAACGGCTTCCCCGCAGTTAACCACGGCGTTGCAAAGTGCCGTCAGGTTATTGAGAGTGTGTCTGTACCTGTGCAGGTACGCCACGGCACACCCGACGCCCGTCTGCTGACAGAGATTACCTTCGCCGGCGGCTTTACCAGCTACGAAGGCGGCGGCATCTCCTACAACCTGCCTTACTGTAAGAATGTGCCTATGGAGCGCACCATTCGCGATTGGCAGTATGTAGACCGTCTGACCGGTTTGTACGAGGAAATGGGCGTTACCATTAACCGTGAGCCCTACGGTCCTCTGACCGGTACTCTGGTACCTCCCTGTATCTCCCACGCTGCTGCGATTATTGAGGCGCTGCTGGCTGCAGAGCAGGGCGTTAAGAGCATCACCGTCGGCTACGGCCAGTGCGGCAACCTGCGTCAGGACGTGGCTGCAATCCGCACTCTGGAAGAGCTGACCGATGAGTACCTGCAAAAGTACGGCTACGGCGATGTGGAAGTTACTACCGTTCTGCACCAGTGGATGGGCGGCTTCCCCGCTGATGAGGCAAAGGCCTTTGGCGTTATCTCCACCGGCAGCTTGATTGCCGCCCTGAGTAAGGCTACAAAGGTTATTGTAAAAACTCCCCACGAGGCGGTTGGTATTCCCACTATGGAGGCCAACGCCGAGGGTCTGCGCTGCACAAAGCAGGTCGTGAATATGATGACCGAACAGGTGCTGCAGTCCGACAAGGTGGAGCAAGAAAAGGAAATTATCCGTCAGGAGACCCGCGCTATTGTGGACAAGTGCTTCGAGCTGGGTAACGGCGATATTGCTGTCGGTGTTTGCCGCGCAGTGGAAGCCGGCGTTCTGGACGTTCCCTTTGCTCCCTGCCGCTACAATGCAGGCAAAATGCTGCCCTGCCGCGACAATGACGGCGCTATCCGTATTCTGAATCCCGGCAACCTGCCCTTCAACAAGGATCTGCTGGACTTCCACGCAGGCAAGATTGAAGAGCGCGCCAAGGCAGAAAACCGCAAGGCTTCCTTCCAGATGGTAATCGATGACGTTTACGCCATCGGCAAGGGCCGTCTGGTGGGCCGTCCCAGATATTGATAAAAGGAGTAATTGCTATGAAAATTATTGATGTTGTTTGCTCTGCCGGCCGTACCGGCTTCTACTTCGACGATCAGCGCGCTATCAAGCAGGGCGCAGGTCATGACGGCGTTTTCTACGTAGGCGCTCCCGTTACCGAGGGCTTCCGCTCCATTCGTCAGGCAGGTGAGTCCATCTCCGTGATGATCATTCTGGAAGACGGTCAGGTTGCTTACGGCGACTGCGCTGCTGTGCAGTACTCCGGCGCAGGCGGACGTGATCCCCTGTTCCTGGCAGAGGACTTTATCCCTGTAATCGAAAAGTACATTAAGCCCACTCTGGTTGGCAAGGACGCAGACAACTTCCGTAAGATGGCTGCCGATATGGAAGCAATCCAGGTGGAAGGCAAGCGCCTGCACACTGCTATCCGTTACGGTGTTTCTCAGGCTATTCTGGACGCTGTTGCAAAGGCAACCGGCCGTCTGATGTGCGAAGTTGTAGCCGACGAGTACGGCTGCACCGTTTCCGAGACTCCCATCGACATCTTCACCCAGTCCGGTGATGACCGCTACGATAACTCCGATAAGATGATTATCAAGGGCGCACAGGTTCTGCCTCACGCACTGATCAACAACGTAGAGACCAAGCTGGGACCCAAGGGCGAGAAGCTGGAGCAGTACGTAGCCTGGCTGCGCGACCGTATCCTGCAGCACCGCACAAACGAGAACTACAGCCCTGTTTTCCACATTGACGTTTACGGCACCATCGGCGCTGCATTCGGCAATGACAACTACAAGGCAATGGCTGACTACATCGAAAAGCTGGGTCAGATTGCAAAGCCTTTCCACCTGCGTATCGAAGGTCCTATGGACTGCGATGTTGACGTTCCCACCCAGATGAAGGCTCTGGCTGCGCTGACCGCTGAGCTGGACGCCCGCGGCTGCGATGTAGAGCTGGTTGCTGACGAGTGGTGCAACACTCTCGAGGACATCAAGCTGTTTGCTGACAACAAGGCTGGCCATATGGTCCAGATTAAGACCCCCGACCTGGGCGGCATCAACAACACCATCGAGGCTGTTCTGTACTGTAAGGAAAAGGGCATTGCCGCATACCAGGGCGGTACCTGCAATGAGACAGACCGCAGCGCACAGGTCTGTGACCACTGCGCAATGGCAACCCAGCCTGTCCAGATCCTGGCAAAGCCCGGTATGGGTGTAGATGAAGGTTACATGATCGTGTTCAACGAAATGAACCGGATCAT
>JAZRGQ010000148.1:0-1696 GCA_045644405.1 Faecousia sp. | reverse complement strand
GATATGCTGGTGAAGCTGCGCTCTATCGCCCGCCGCGCAGGTTACTACGAGCGCAGTCAGGACGACTTTGGCCGGACTGTGGAAACCTATGCCGGCATTCCTATGGTGGATATGGGTAAGTATTACAACGGCGCAACCACCGAAAACGTGGTGGAAACCGATGAAAACGGTAAGACTGCCATTTACGCCGTATCTCTGGGTCTGGACGGCTTCCACGGCATTTCTCCTATGGGCGATGCGGTGATTACCAGCTATATGCCCGATTTGAACGCCCCCGGCGCTGTGAAGACCGGTGAGGTGGAGCTGGTTGCCGGTGTGGCGCTGAAAAACACCCTGAAGGCAGCTGTGCTGAAGGATATTGCCATTAGCGCATAATGTGCCTATGGTGGATTACGATTTTTATGTGAATACCTATCTGGGCAGCGCAGTGCCGGAACAAATGTTTCCGGCACTGCAGGTACAGGCAAAGAGCGCTCTTGAGAAAATTGAGCGCAGCTGCCAGGTTTCCGGCGGCGAGGATAGCCGCAAGATGGCGCTGTGCGCAATGGCGGAAACCCTGTACGCCTACAGCAAGCGGCGCGGCGGAGTGGTGTCTTCCAAAGTGGGGAGTGTTTCGGTGGGCTATGAGTCCGGGAAACATACCCATAAGGCTTTGTGGCAGGAGCTGTATCAACAGGCTTGCATATATCTGGATGTTTATCGGGGGGTGAGCCTGTGAATTCCGCTTATGGACTGTGTCAGCAGACTGTAACGGTATACCGTATGCAAGACGGTCAGGTACACAGGCAGGTCATTCCTAACTGCAGCTTTTCCGTAAAGGAGGAGCTGGAGACGAATCTTTTGGGAGCGCAGATTCTGCGGCGGTTTTTGCTGATTGTACCTGGAGAGTATCAGCGGGTATTCGTCGGAGATCGGATTATGGGAGGGGTTGGGCCGCTGGTAACAGCGGCCCAATGGGCGGATTTTATTCCGTCCTGCGTAGACGGACTGGTACAGGTCGGCTATGTACAGCCTTTCTATCAAGATGGCGTTTTGTGCCATACGGAAGCAGGAGAGAAGCAATGACGGATTTACAGAAGTTGAAAAACTGGCTGCAGCAGTATCCGCACTGGGATACAAACGGGGAATTGTTAGTAGATTATACCAAAGGCGTTGCGGGAAACTGGGGTCTGTATGTTACCGGTTTGCAGGAAAAAGACCGGACACAGGACATACAGGGTAACGCCACTGCGGAAAACCGGTACACATTTACGCTCTACAGGTTGGTTGCAGCGCCGCTGAAACAGGAGGCGTTTGCCGAGTGGCTGCTGGATTTTCAGCAGTGGGTGCAGCGGGAAAGCGCTCAGGGTCGGGCGCCTGCGTTTGGCGATGTCCCTTCGAAAGAGCGGCTTTGCGCCCACAGCGGCAGACTGGAATCCGACAGTAAAAACGGCGTTGCCCGTTATGCCCTCCAGCTGACAGCAGATTTTGTGAAGTACTATTAAAAGCAAAGGAGGGATTGGGGAATGAATAATACGAGTGTTTTTTTGCTTGATGGCGAAGCCTACAATCTGGAGGTTGTAAAGCTAACGCGGGGCTTTGCGGTGCTGGATACTGCCCATACCGGCAGGACGATGGACGGAACGATGTATCGGGAACCGGTGGGTACTCTGTATCACTATACAATGACCTTGCGCGCCAGAGAGGGCAGCTATGG
>JAZRGQ010000147.1:0-2865 GCA_045644405.1 Faecousia sp. | reverse complement strand
AAAATAAAAAATCCGACTGAAATTTCAGTCGGATTTTTTTGGTGCGCGAGGCGGGACTTGAACCCGCACGTCCGCAGTGAACACTAGAACCTGAATCTAGCGAGTCTACCAATTCCACCACTCGCGCATATGTTTTGCTTGACGCTTGAACATAGTATCACGCCCGCCCGCTTTTGTCAACAGCTTTTTTGTTTTTATACAAACTTTTTTATTGCAACCCACCTACTTACGCTCTTCCTTTTTGGAGGAAAAGGTGATATACTGAACAAAACACCTTTGGAGGGTAACTATGGATTTTCTGCCGGTTAACAAACAGGATATGGCTGCGCGGGGCTGGAGTCAATGCGACTTTGTCTATGTGATTGGTGATGCCTATGTGGACCACCCTTCTTTTGGGCACGCTATTATCAGCCGCGTTTTGGAAAATGCCGGCTATTCTGTGGGCATTATTTCCCAGCCGGACTGGAAGAATCCCCAGTCCGTGCAAGTTCTGGGCAGACCCCGTCTTGGCTTTCTGGTGTCCGCCGGCAATATGGATTCAATGGTTAACCACTATTCTGTTACCAAGCACAGAAGAAAAACCGACGCCTTCACCCCCGGCGGCGTTATGGGCAAACGTCCCGACTACGCAACGGTGGTATACTGCAACCTGATTCGTCAGGTTTATAAGGATATCCCCATTTTAATCGGCGGCATCGAAGCCAGTCTGCGGCGGCTTGCTCATTATGACTACTGGTCGGAAAGTCTGAAGCGTTCTATTCTTTTGGATTCTCAGGCAGATATTTTAATGTACGGTATGGGTGAAAAAAGCATTCTGGAGCTGGCGGACGCCTTAAATTCCGGAATGGACGTAAAAGACATCACCTATGTGGACGGTACTGTATTTAAGGCAGCCAAACCGGACGACAGCCTGCCCACCATCGTGCTGCCTTCCTACAGCCGGTTGAAGGCGGATAAAAAGGAATACGCCGCCAGCTTCAAGCTGCAATACGGCAACTGCGACCCCTTCACTGCCAAACGGCTGGCAGAGCCCTATGAACGGGAATATGTGATTCAAAATCCCCCGCAGAAACCGCTGACCACCGAGGAAATGGACGCCATCTATGCGCTTCCCTATATGCGCACCTGGCACCCCAGCTATACAAAAGCCGGTGGTGTGCCTGCCATCGAGGAAGTGAAATTCAGTCTGGTCAGCAACCGCGGTTGTTTCGGCGCCTGCTCTTTTTGCGCACTGACCTTCCACCAGGGACGTATTATTCAAACCCGCAGCCACGAATCCATCGTGGCAGAGGCGGAGCTTATCGCCAGGGATAAAGACTTCAAAGGCTACATTCACGATGTGGGCGGCCCTACCGCCAATTTCCGTCAGCCTGCCTGCGCAAAGCAGCTGACGAAAGGCGCCTGCAGCGGCAGGCAGTGTCTGTTCCCTACCCCCTGTAAAAATCTGCGGGCAGACCACAGCGACTATGTCGCCCTGTTGCGGAAGCTGCGGAAAATCGACGGCGTGAAAAAGGTCTTTGTGCGCAGCGGTATCCGGTTTGATTATCTGCTGGCAGATAAAAAGGATACCTTCTTCAAAGAACTGGTGCAGCACCACATCTCCGGCCAGCTGAAGGTGGCGCCGGAGCACGTGTCTGACGCGGTGCTAAACCGTATGGGCAAGCCCAGAAACGCTGTATATAACCGGTTTGTGGAAAAATACTGGGCGCTGAACAAGCAGTTCGGCAAGAATCAGTTTCTCGTCCCCTACCTGATGTCCAGCCACCCCGCCTCCACATTAAAGGAAGCCATCGAGCTGGCAGAATACATTCGGGATATGGGCTACAATCCGGAACAGGTACAGGATTTTTATCCCACCCCCTCTACCTTATCCACAGTGATGTACTATACCGGTCTTGACTGCCGTACAATGGAACGGGTCTATGTGCCTACCGACCCTCACGAAAAGGCAATGCAGCGGGCGCTAATTCAGTACCGCAATCCCAAGAACTATTATCTGGTGCGCGAAGCACTGCTGAAGGCCCACCGTGAGGATTTGATTGGCTCAGGGCCGAAATGTCTGATTCGCGCTGTACCGCCCAGAACAGGCAATTCTACCCGTCCGCCCCAGCGCACGGACAAAAAGCCTGCCAGACGGTCCGCGCCGCCTAAAAAAGCCCCCGCCGGAAGGCGTAGGAGATAATCTATGAGCAAGCCTGCCACCAAGAACCAGAGCTTTTGGCGTTTTTCCTTTTTAGTATACTGCGCCGCAATGCTGTGGCTTCTGTTTGGCCGTTCCTCCGGCTGGGTCGCAGGAATGTCTTATCAGGAGCAGCTGGTAAAGAACGTCAACCTGAAGCCCCTGTATACGATTGGCAATTATCTGTTTGTTCTGAAAACGCAGCACGATACCTATTTGGCGCGGCACTGCTTTATCAACCTGACCGGCAACGTGCTTTTGTTTATTCCTACCGGCTGGCTGCTGCCAAAGCTGTGGCGACTTCAGCGGCGGTTTTTCGTATTTCTTGCCACTTGCATCGGTCTGATTTTCCTTGTAGAGATATTGCAGCTGTTCACCCTGCTGGGCAGCTTTGATATTGACGATTTTATTTTAAATCTGTGCGGTATGATTTTAGGCTTTCTGCTGTATTGCGTCAGCAATACCGATAAAAAGAAACGGTCTTCATAATCTCTTGCAATTCTGTTTTTCTGTGTTACAGTAGAAATTATCAAAGAAAAGGAGATTTTTATGGAAATTGATCCCAAAAGAGGCGGCAAATGCTGGTCCTGCAAATACTGCGAAGACATCGGCACCTACGGCTATGAGGATTCTGTTTTCTATATGCGCAAATGTACAAAAAGCGGCCACGATTATGTAGACAGCTG
>JAZRGQ010000146.1:0-4822 GCA_045644405.1 Faecousia sp. | reverse complement strand
TAGCTAAAAGCCGGGAAAGGGCGGAAAGAAAGTGCATTTTGCCGCCGCATTGACATTTTTTCGGCAAAATGCTAAGATACAGACAGTCTGTTTAGGAGGCGAAGTATGCACTATCTGTTTATGATACTGGCTGCGGCGGGCATAGTGGCGGCAGACCAGTTTACCAAGTATCTGACGGTTGCCAATATCCCCCTGCAGGGGCAGGTACCGGCAATCGATGGAGTGTTCCATTTTACCTATGTACAAAATACCGGCGCCGCCTTTTCCGCGCTGCAGAATATGCAGTGGCTGTTTGCGGTGGTTTTTGCGGTGTTTGCCCTGTTTTTGATTTGGGAATTCCCCAAAAAGCGGCTGCCCTTTACGATGCTGGACCGGTGGCTGCTGGTGTGCATTTTTGCCGGCGGCGTGGGTAATATGATTGACCGGCTGCGGCTTGGCTACGTGGTGGATATGATTGAAGTGGAGTTTATGCGCTTTGCTGTGTTTAACGTGGCGGATTGCTTTATCACCTGCGGCTGTATTGCGCTGATAGTGCATCTGCTGTTTTTCAATAAGGCGTTCTGGAAGGAAGAAAAATGATACTTTATGCCGATATTGCCGGTGAACGGCTGGACGCGTTTCTTGCCCGCGCGGTGGAGGGTCTTACCCGCGCCGCTGCCCAGCGGCTGCTGGAGCAGGGCTGCGTTCTGCGGGAGGGAAAACCGGGAAAGAAGAACGACAAACTGAATATCGGCGAAGCGGTACAGGTAACCGTTCCGGAGCCTGTGGCGGTAGACGTGCCGGCAAGGCAGATGCCGCTGGAAATTGTCTATCAGGACGAGGACGTTCTGGTGGTGAATAAGCCCAAGGGGCTGGTGGTACACCCTGCCGCCGGACATCAGGACGATACCCTTGTAAACGGTCTGCTTTATGCGCTGGGCGACCGGCTTTCCGGTATTAACGGTCAGCTGCGCCCCGGCATTGTGCACCGGATTGACAAGGATACCTCCGGACTGCTGGCGGTTGCCAAAAACGATTTGGCGCATACAGTGCTGGCTTCCCAGCTGAAGGACCACTCTATGGCGCGTACCTATGAGGCGGTGGTCTGCGGCAGTTTTCGGGAGGATAGCGGTACGGTAGACGCGCCCATCGGACGCCACCCCACCGACAGAAAGAAAATGTGCGTTACCGCCCGCAATTCCCGCAACGCGGTAACCCACTGGGAGGTAGTTGCCCGCTATCGGGGCTATACCCATATCCGCTGTCAGCTGGAAACCGGACGCACCCACCAGATTCGTGTGCATATGGCGCATATCGGCCACCCGATTCTGGGCGATAAGGTGTACGGACATAAAAAGACGGAGTTGGGGCAGGATTCCCAGTGTCTGCACGCAGGCACGCTGTGCTTCCGCCACCCCAGAGACGGCAGACCGGTGATTGTACACGCGCCGTTGCCGGAATATTTTGAAGCTGTCCTTAAGAAACTGGAGAAGATGCAATAAATGGCGCTGTTTGACGATGTTTTGCTGACGGTTGATTTTGACCGCACCCTTACCGCACCGGATTCTACCATACCGGAAAGGAATCTGGAGGCAATTGAATATTTTATGGCGCAGGGCGGCAGCTTTACCGTCAACACAGGCCGCAGCGTCAATACGTTCCGGAGCTTGCTGAATGTGGTGCCGACCAACGTACCGCTGCTGCTGTTTAACGGCAGCGCCGCCTATTATCAGGGGGAGTATGTATATATGCACCCTATCGATTTGGATATGTGGCAGGTGCTGGACCAGGTGGCGGCGGAGTTTCCCCAGTTCAATCTGGAGGTACAGGCGGTAGATACCCATTATCTGATGGACGAAAGACCGGACTACCTTGCGTTTTACGCCGGTATGGGCTGGGAGCATAAAATGGCGGTCCACGGGCAGGATTTAGGCCCGTTTTTGAAGTTTGCCCTGTTTGGAAAGCCCCGGTATAACAAGGTGGGAACGATGTATGAGGCAACGCCGGAAGAGGTGGCGGAATTCGACCGGGCAGAGGCGCGTATCCTGGAGCTTTGGGGCGATAAGGTGGTAACCTTCCGCGCCGCGCCGCGGATAATCGATGTACACGCAAAAGGCGTTTCCAAGGCGAAAGCTGCCAGAGATTTACAGCGGCAGCTGGGAAAGAAAGTGCTGGTGTGCGTCGGTGATGCCCATAACGATTTGGCTATGCTGGAGGCGGCAGACTATGCGTTCTGTCCGGCAGACGGATTGCTGGCAGACCGGTTTCCTAACGTGTGCCAATGCGCCGAAGGCGCTGTGGCAGATGTAATATATTACAAAATTCCGGAGATACTAAGAAATGGAAATTAAGGATATTTTAATCACAACGGACTTTGACTGCACCCTCACAGACCGTCAGGGCAATATCCCTGCGGAAAATCTGGAGGCAATCGAATACTTTATGGCGCAAGGCGGCAGCTTTACTGTCAACACAGGTCGCAGCGCGCCTATGGCGGCAAAACTCATAAAAAAAGTGCCGGTAAACGCGCCGCTGCTGGTATGTAACGGCAGTGTGATGTGGGAAAACGGCAAAGCGGTGGAAACCGTGGAAATGGATTTGCCGCTGGAGGAAACAATGGCAGCGCTTTGCAAGCGGTTTCCCAATATGAATGTGGACGTACAGGGTCTGGACGCCCATTACAATTTCCAGAGCAAGGGCTGCTGGAAGGAATACTGCATCTCCCAGGGTACCCCCTTTGTTTCGGCAAAACCCGGTACGCAGTACGGACCGTTTGTAAAGTTCGCGCTGTACGGCTATGCCCACAAAAGCTCTATGCACGATTTGCTTTATGAGGGAACAGCGGAAGAAATCGCGGAAATGGACGCGGCAGAGCAGTGGCTGCAGCAAACTTTTGGCGACAAGCTGACTGTGCTGCGCTGCGGAAAACGGACAATCAACGTCCACGCCGCAGGGGTTTCCAAGCTGGCGGCAGCCAGACGTTTACAGGAAAAGCTGGGCAAAAAAATCCTCATTTGCATTGGCGATGCGATGAATGATGTGCAGATGCTGGACGGGGCAGACTATGCCTATGCGCCTGCTGATGGCGCTATAGCGGACCGCTATGAGCAGGTGTGCGCCTGCGCGCAGGGAGCAGTGGCAGAGGTGATTTATAAAAAAATACCTAAAATTCTGGCAAATCAGCCTTGACAGGCGCTTTTTATTGTGCTACTATCTTATAGCTGAATCAGTCAGGGATACTGGATTTGCGGGTGTAGTTCAATGGTAGAACACCAGCCTTCCAAGCTGGATACGCGGGTCCGATTCCCGTCACCCGCTCCACTGTATGCGCCAGTAGCTCAGTTGGATAGAGCAACTGCCTTCTAAGCAGTAGGTCGGGGGTTCGAGTCCCTCCTGGCGTGCCAGTCAGCATTATATGGTGGGTGTAGTTCAATTGGCAGAGCACTGGATTGTGGTTCCAGGCGTTGTGGGGTCGAGTCCCATCACCCACCCCAGAAAAAGAAAAAGTCGTCCCAAAAGGGACGGCTTTTTTCTTTTTAAGCGGTGATGGGACTCGAACCGTCAAATGCAACGCGGACGAGCGTTGCCGGCGACGGCTTGACGGAGCCGACCCTTAGGAAAAACGAGACTCTCACCCACCCCAGAAAAAGAAAAAGTCGTCCCAAAAGGGACGGCTTTTTTCTTTTTAAGCGGTGATGGGACTTAAATAAAACAGCCCCCTTTTGTAAAGGGGGCTGCTTTTTTATTCGCCGGAAACTCTTGCCTCAATGCGGCTCAGCGCATAGACCATCGATTCGTAGGTCTGCTGGGAAACCGCTTCCATATAGCCGTTTTCGTAGGCTTTGATTGCCTCGTGAATCCGCACAACGCGCAGCGGCTTACCCTCCTCGTGGACGGTGTAGACTGGCGTGTAGCTGTAGCCGGAGATTTTAGTATCACCGGATTCGGTATCCTTTGTAATTTCCATATCCAGAATGATGGAGTAATCGGAGCCGGAGCGGTCCGCGTCGCCAAACAGGTCGCCCAGACAGTATGCCACAAGACTGCCGGAGGCGGAATCATAGGCGATTTGCTGCACATAGTGGGAGTGGGTGCCGATGATGGCATCGACGCCGTTTTCCTGCAGCGCAGTAACGATTTTTTCCTGACTGGAACTGATGGTGTCATTAAATTCGCTGCCCCAGTGGAGCATTGCGATAATCACGTCCGGCTTTTCCTTTTTTGCTGCGTCCAGAATGGAGGTAATGCCCTGTGTATCAATGGTTTGATAGGCGCTGTCATAGTCGGTATACAGCAGATTCACGCAGTCCTCACTGCCTGCCGGCAGTGTCAGTCCGTCCATACCCTTTGTAAAGGCGACAAAGGCGATTTTGATACCGCCAACCTCCCGCATCACATAGCCTTTGCCTGCGTTAAAGGCAGCGCGGTTTGCATACGCGCCCAGCGGCTCAAGACCGGCGGCGCGGAAGTTGTTAATGGTGGCTTCCAGACCGGAAAGACCCTGATTCAGGGAGCAGGAGTTTGCGAGCTGAATCAAATCCACGCCGGCGCGGGACAGCGCCAGCGCCACTTCCTGGGGCGCGGAGCCGTTGCCTTCGCTGCCGTAGGGAGTGCCGCCCAGCACGCCTTCAAAATTCAGCGCCGCCAAATCCGCATCGGCGAACAGGTGGGCAACATCTAAAAAGCAGGGGGTGTAGTCATAGCCTGCGCCACCGGCGGCAACTACGTTATCGGTAATATTCAGATCGCCGCCGAATGCCAGATGCACAGAGGTAACAGGCGGCGCAGAGGTTTCGGAAAATTCTCCTGTCTGCTCCGGAAGGTCTGTGGGAACGGTGGCAGG
>JAZRGQ010000145.1:0-3940 GCA_045644405.1 Faecousia sp. | reverse complement strand
AAAAAAAGAGGATTGACTTATGAAAGAATTACAAGCGCTTTATGAAAATATGGGTATCTCCCCTGCCGTATATCAGTACGGCGAAAAGGTTTCCGAAAAACTGCAGGCAAGATTTCAGCAGATAGATAAAATTGCCGAGCATAATCAGGCAAAAGTGATTGCCGCTATGCAGAAAAACAGAGTATCAGCAACCTGCTTTGCCGCAACCACCGGCTACGGCTATGATGATGTGGGCAGAGATACCCTTGAAAAGGTTTATGCAGACGTATTCCATACAGAGGCTGCCCTTGTACGCCCCCAAATCACTTGCGGCACCCACGCGCTGACCGTGGCGCTTTCCGCAAATCTTCTGCCCGGTGATGAACTGCTCTCCCCTGTGGGTCTTCCCTATGACACGCTGCAGGAGGTAATCGGCATTCGCAAAAGCCCCTGTTCTCTGGCAGAATACGGTGTTTCCTACCGGCAGGTGGATTTACGCGATGACGGCAGTTTTGATTACGATGCAATCCGCGCTGCCATCAACGAAAAGACAAAGCTGATTACCGTTCAGCGTTCAAAGGGCTATGCCACACGTCCTACTTTCTCCGTTACCCAAATCGGCGAGCTGATTGCGTTCTGCAAGTCTGTTAAGCCCGATGTGCTCATTATGGTAGATTACTGCTACGGCGAATTTGTGGAAACCATCGAGCCTTCCGATGTAGGCGCGGATATGGTTGTGGGCTCGCTGATTAAGAATCCCGGCGGCGGACTGGCGCCTATCGGCGGCTACATCTGCGGCTCCAAAGCATGCGATGAGCGCTGCGCCTACCGGTTATCAGCCCCCGGTCTGGGACAGGAAGTTGGCGCAAATCTCGGCTTAATGCCCTCGCTGTATCAGGGTTTCTTCCTTGCTCCTACTGTTGTAGCTGGCGCTGAAAAGGGCGCTGTGTTTGCTGCAAATCTTTATGAGCCTTTGGGTTTCCGTTGTGTCCCCGATGCCACCCAAAGCCGGCACGATATCATTCAGGCTGTGGAGCTTGGCAGCGAAGCAGGTATGATTGCTTTCTGCAAGGGAATTCAGGCAGCCGCGCCGGTAGATTCCTACGCGACGCCGTTGCCCTGGGATATGCCCGGCTATAACGACAAGGTAATTATGGCGGCCGGTGCCTTTGTGCAGGGCTCCTCCATTGAGCTCTCCGCTGACGGTCCTATCCGTCCTCCCTACGCAGTTTATTTCCAGGGCGGTCTGACCTGGTATCACGCAAAACTTGGTATTCTGATGAGCCTGCAGGAAATGGTCAACGCGGGACTTGTAACACTATAAGGAGGAAACCAATTATGTCCTGGTTATTCTTTTCTATCGCAACCGCCGTTTTGTGGGGCGCTGCGGAACTGTTCTACAAGAAGGGTGCTTTGCCTAACGAAAAATATTCCCACCTGAAAATCTGCGTCTTTGTAGGCGCTGTTATGGGCGCTCATGCCATTTTCACGCTGCTGACAAAGGATATTAACTACAATCCGATTAACATTTTGTACTATCTGCCGGTTTCCCTGCTGTATATTATCTCTATGGCGTTTTCCTACTTTGGAATGCGGTTTTTGGAAGAATCTATTTCCGACCCCATTGAGAACACTTCCGGCGCAATCTGCAGCCTTCTTTGTGTTATTTTCCTTAAGGAATCTCTGACTCCCCTGTCTGTCATCGCCATTGTAATTATCGTAATCGGTGTGCTGGGTGTCGGTTTCCTGGAGAACAAGGGCGATACCCCCAGAAAAAAGAATCTTGGCAAAAAACTGGCAATCATTGCTTTCTGTATGCCCTTTGTATATGCTCTGCTGGACGCCTTCGGCTCTTTTGTGGACATCTTCTATCTGGACGATTTTGCCAGCACTCCTCTGATTGGCGTTACTGAGGATACCATCGAAGATGTGGCAAACACCAGCTACGAGCTGACCTTTGCTGCATTTGCTCTGTGCCTGTTCATCTTTATGAAAATAAAGAAAGTAAAGTTTGGACCTATTCCCAAGCACAAAGACAAGCTCCTTGCCGCAGTATTTGAAACCGCAGGTCAGTTTACATATGTATATGCCCTGAGCGGAAACGGCGCAATCGCCGCTCCCATCATTTCCTCTGTCTGCGTTGTTTCTTTGCTGCTTTCCCGCATCTTCCTGAAAGAAAAGCTTTCCTGGAAAACCTACGCCTTTATCGCTGTTGTTATTGTCGGTATTCTCCTGCTTGCAATCAGCGAAGAACTGTAAGAAAAAACACCACCGGTTTATCCGGTGGTGTTTTCTGCATATTGACACAAAGCCCATTTTCAATTATATTGAAACTATAGATAAGGAGGTGTTACCAATGGAGATAACCGTTGGAATGAAGGGCGAGGTAACCACTTTGGTTGAACGTGAGGATACTGCCCAAATCGTCGGCTCCGGAGACCTGCTTGTGTACGCCACACCTTGTATGGTGGCGCTGATGGAGGGCGCTGCCTGTGAGGCGATTGCTGCCGCTCTGCCGGACGGAAAAACATCGGTAGGTATTGCTTTGGACATCAGCCATATCGCCGCCACACCGGTTGGTATGGAGGTGCGTGCGGAAGCAGAGGTAACTGCCGTTGAAAAAAGCATTATCACCTTTCAGCTAAGCGCCTATGACGAATCCGGTAAGATTGGCGAAGGTACCCACAAGCGCGCAATTGTTACCACTGAAAAATTTCTTGAAAAGGCATATGCAAAATTATAGGAGGACTGCGTATGGAAGACTATCGCGCAATGATTCGCAACGCCTTTGATATGGGCAGTATTCGCGACGCAAACTCTCTGTTTGAGATTATGATTAAAAACGCATTTCCCACATTCAACTTCCGTGGACTGGAGCTTGTCCGGCTGGTGTGCGATGAGCTTTATCTGGAGGGCAAAAGCTGGAATCACGTATTCGAAATCCGCAAGACACAGCTTAACGGCTCCGATGTATGGGAGGTAAACTGCCACCGCGTTACAATGGGTAAAACACCGGATAAGCAAGTATATCTGGATTTTATGACTTTGGGATTTGTTCAGTACAAATAAAAAACTGCCGCAGCAAAAGCTGCGGCAGTTATTTTTATATTTCCTGGCGAAATTCCAAAGCGCGGGATAATGTAACCTCGTCGGCGTACTCCAGCTGACTGCCAACCGGCACGCCGTAAGCAAGGCGGGTTACCTTAACGCCCATAGGACGCAGCAAACGGGAAATGTACATTGCAGTTGCCTCTCCCTCAGTGTCCGGATTGGTGGCCATAATCACTTCCCGCACCGAATCGTCGCCGATTCGCTGCAGAAGCTCCTTTATCTTAATGTCATCGGGACTGACGTGATTCAGCGGTGAAATTACACCGTGGAGAACGTGGTACACGCCGTTAAACTCACGGCTGCGCTCCAGGGCAATTACGTCTTTTGGCTCTGCCACAACGCAAATCAGCCCTCTATCACGGGTGGCATCACTGCAGACAGCGCACTGCTGTCTGTCCGTCAAATTCTGGCAAATCGGGCAGGTATGCACCGTTTGCTTTGCCTCCATAATGGTGTCGGCAAATGCCTGCGCCTCATCAAACGGCAGGCTCAGCACATAAAACGCCAGCCGCTGCGCCGTTTTTCCGCCGATGCCGGGGAGACGGGCAAACTGATCCGTCAACGCCTGCAACGACGCTGGAAAATACTGCATTTAGAACAGCCCTCCTAAGTTCAAACCTCCGGTGAGACGGGACATATTATTGGCAGCATCTGCATCTGCGCTGCGCATTGCCTCATTCACCGCGGCAATGACCATATCCTGCAGCATTTCCACATCATCGGGATCCACTGCTTCCGGATTGATCTCCAGAGAAACCAACTCGTGCTTACCGTTGACAGCAGCCTTAACCATACCGCCACCGGCTGCTGCAGAGTAGGTCTTATTCTCCATTTCCTCCTGCATACGCAG
>JAZRGQ010000144.1:0-7918 GCA_045644405.1 Faecousia sp. | reverse complement strand
AGGAGCATCACTGCTGCCACGGACATCACCACGAGGAGCACGAGGAGCACCACTGCTGCCATGGACATCACCACGAGGAGCACGAAGAGCACCACTGCTGCCACGGAGATCACCATCACGACCACCACGACCATCACCACGCAGACGAGGTATTCACCGCCTGGGGTGTGGAAACGGCGAAGAAATTTACAGAAGCAGATATTTTGCACGCGCTGCAAAATCTGGATTCCGGCAGCTTTGGCATTGTGCTGCGCGCCAAGGGCATTGTTCCCTGCGCTGACGGTGGCTGGCTCCACTTTGACTACGTGCCCGGCGAATATAATGTGCGCAGCGGCGGCGCCGCGGTTACAGGCAAGCTGTGCGTCATCGGCGCCCAGCTGGACGAGGCTGGCGTAGCAAAGCTGTTCCGAGTGGAAGCTATGGTACAGATTCCTGTTTATGTATTTACAGGTTTTCTGGATTCGGGAAAACCCAAATTCATTCAGGAAACCCTGGAAGACCCCCGCTTTAACGGGGGAGAACGGACGCTATTGTTGGTGTTTGAAGAGGGAGAAGAGGAATATGACTTTTCCACCTATCCCCACGACAGCGTGTATATGGAGATTTTAGACCAGCAAACTGTGAGCACAAAGCAGCTGCAGGCGCTGGCAAAGAAGTACAAGGCTCAGCGAGTGGTTGCGGAGCTGAACGGAATGCAGCAGGTTGGCGATATTTACAGCCGTTTTCCTGAGGATTGGGTCATCGCGCAAGAGGTAATGTTCGCCGATTCTACCACAATTATGGCGTATAATGCCAATATGCGCAATCTGGTTATGGACAAGCTGGTTGGCGGTCAGATGGTGGTATTTAACCGCTTGACTCCGGGACAGGACACACTGCCGCTGCATAAGCTGGTGCGCGCTGCCAACCGGCGAATGGATATTCTTTACGAGTATACCGATGGCTCCACGGTTTTTGACGAGCTGGAGGATCCGCTGCCCTTTGATTTGGAAGCGCCTGTGGTTCTTATCAACGATGAGGATTACGCCCTCTGGTATCGGGATATTACGGAAGAGCCGAAAAAATATGAGGGAAAAACAGTTTCCTTCAAAGCCCAGGTTGCGTTGCTGCGTCGGGCAAAAGAGGGTATGTTTGCGCCGGGTCGGTTTGTGATGACCTGCTGCGTGGACGATATACAGTTCTGCGGACTGCCCTGCAAATTTGTAGGGGCGCAGGGACTTAAGCCCAGAAGCTGGGTGGCGGTAACTGCAACCGTTTCGGTTGAAAAACACCCGCTGTTTCAGGGAGAGCCTGGCCCTGTTTTGACAGCGGTGCGTGTAGCGCCGGCAGAGCCGGCAGCGCAGGAAGTTGCAGAATTTTAACTAAGAAGATTTTTACGGAAAACGGGAGGTGGACATATGTATCAGCCACTGGCAGAGCTTTTGCGGCCAACTCAGTTGGAGCAAATAGTGGGACAGGAGCATATTCTGGGTGAAGGGGCTGTGCTGCGCCGCCTGATTGATTCCGGGAATATTCCCAATATGATTTTCTACGGCCCCAGCGGCACAGGAAAAACAACAGTTGCGCAGATTATCGCCAAGCAAACCAATCGGGCGCTGTATCAGCTGAATGCTACCACAGCGTCTACGGCGGATATTAAGAATATTGTTGCGCAGCTGGATACATTTATGGCGCCGAACGGCGTGCTGCTGTATCTTGACGAAATTCAGTCTTTCAATAAAAAACAGCAGCAGTCTTTGCTGGAGCACATTGAAAACGGAAAAATTACATTAATTGCCTCTACCACAGAGAATCCGTATTTTTACGTATTCAACGCGATTTTAAGCCGGTCTACCGTGTTTGAATTCAAGCAGATTTCCGCTTCTGCCGCATTGCAGGCAGTGAAGCGGGCTGTGGAATTTATGGAGGAACGCACCGCCTTGAAGGCGCAGCCGGAGGAAGGGGCGCTGGAGTACATTGCCTCTGCCTGCGGCGGAGATTTACGCAAGGCTATGAACGGGGTGGAAGTGCTGTTTTCTGCAGGACGTCCGGAAAACGGCGCGCTGACGCTGACCCTTGAGGACGCCAAAGCGGTAACCCAGAAAAGCGCGTTGCGCGCTGATCGGGAGGGAGATAACCACTATGATTTGCTTTCTGCCCTGCAGAAGTCTATTCGTGGCTCCGATCCCGATGCTGCCTGCCATTATCTGGCGCGGCTTCTGGAGGCGGGACAGATGCCCTCTGCCTGCCGCCGGCTGATGGTAATTGCGGCAGAGGACGTGGGTCTTGCGTATCCGATGATTATTCCTATTGTCAATGCCTGTGTGGATATGGCGCTGAAGCTGGGTATGCCGGAGGCGCGGATTCCCTTAGGAGATGCGGCGGTGCTTATGGCAACCTCTCCCAAATCCAACTCCGGACACATAGCGCTGGATACTGCAATGCAGGACGTGCAGAAAGGAAAGGGCAGAGCCTTCCCGCGGCATTTGCAGAATGTACACGCGGATTCCTACACTATGGAACGGGAGCAGGGCTACCGTTATCCCCACGATTACCCCAACCACTGGGTACAGCAGCAGTATCTGCCTGATGATCTGGTAGGCACAACCTATTACACCTACGGACCGAACAGGGCAGAACAGGCGGCAAAGCAGTATTGGGAGGCAATCAAATCTGCGCAGGAATAAAAGGAGGCAGCAATGGATATTCAATTGGGCGACACCCTTTTAATGAAAAAAGAACACCCCTGCGGAGAGAAACGGTGGCTGGTATTGCGTACCGGCGCAGATTTTCGTTTGCGATGCCTCGGGTGCGGGCACGAGATTATGACCCCTCGGTTTAAGGCAGAAAAAAATATCCGCCAGGTCATACGGCAGAATTCATCGACAGATTCAAGCGGCAGCTGATACAATCAGCTGCCGTATTTTTGTTTATTCGGACTGAGTGAGGGCAACCGGGTCCGGACACCACGATTCTTGTGGCTGAACTGCCTGTACGGTGCGACGGAATTTTTTTCGGCAGAGGGCTATACTGGGTACAAGCACATAGGGGGGTGAAACGGTGTACCGAAATCTGGTGGTTGGATTAAATGTTACGGTAAATGTCCTTTTGTTATTCGGTGTGGCGCAATTTTGCGGGCTGCACGTCCGGTTTCTGCGAATCCTGATTGCGTCTTTGACTGGAGGAGCGTACTGCTTCTTCTGCCTGTTGCCCGGGTTCGGCTTTTTGGCGAACCCCTGGTGGCGACTGGTGTGTCTTGGTTTAATGGCGGGAATCGGCTTTGGATTGCAGTGGGCTACCTTGCATACCGGCGCGGTTTTTGTGCTGCTGAGTCTGGCACTGGGCGGTCTGGCGGTGGGTACGGATAAAGCAGACTGGCGGTCGGTTTTGTCTGCGGTTGTAATTTTGCTTTTGTGTTGCTTTTCCGGAAAAACCGGTATGCAGAAGTATGTACCGGTGGAGCTGGTGTACGGGCAAAAGAAAATTCAGCTGACTGCGTTGCGGGATACGGGGAATACCTTGCGGGACCCGGTAAGTGGCGCGCCGGTGCTGGTAGTTGGGGCGCAGATTGCCAGAGATTTGACAGGGCTGACTTTGCAGCAGTTAAAGTCGCCGGTGGAATCAGTAGGCGCAATCCCCGGGCTGCGGCTGATTCCGTACCGGACAGTGGGGCAATCCGGCGGTATGCTGTTGGCAATCCGGCTGCCGAAGGTAAGAATCGGCAGCTGGCAGGGCAGTCGGGTGGTTGCCTTTGCACCGGAGGGGCTGGGCGAAGGAGGCAGGTATCAGGCATTGACAGGAGGCGCGGCATGAACGGAAAATTACAGGCGTTTTTCATTAAAATCGGTTTGGTCGCGGTGGGCGACCTCTACTACATTGGCGGCGCGGATATTCTGCCGCCGCCGCTGCGGGGAGAGCAGGAGCAGCAGGCACTGCAGAAGTTGGAGCAGGGAGATGAACAGGCAAAGCAACTGCTGATTGAGAGAAATTTACGTCTGGTGGTATTCCTGGCGCGTCGGTTTGAAAACACCGGTGTCAATCTGGAGGATTTGATTTCCATTGGCACTATTGGGCTTATTAAGGCAATTGGCACCTACCGTACAGATAAGAATATCAAACTGGCAACCTACGCCTCTCGCTGCATTGAAAACGAGATTCTAATGCACATACGGAAAATCGCCAATCAGAAAACGGAAATATCCCTGGACGAGCCGATTAATATGGACTACGACGGAAATGAACTGCTCCTTTCCGATATTCTCGGCACAGATGAGGATATGATTTTACGCCCGCTGGAGGAAAATGTGGATTTGTGCCTTTTGCGGCAGGCGGTAAAGGAACTGCCGGAACGGGAGCGTGAGATTATTCAGATGCGATTTGGTCTTGGCGGCAGACAGGAACTGACACAAAAAGAAATTGCACAGAAAATGGGAATCTCCCAGTCCTATATTTCCAGGCTTGAAAAACGAATTATGCAGCGGCTAAGAAAGGAGATTTTACGGCAAACAAGCTGTGTATAAAAACTTTTTCTTGCATTTTCCTGCTATAGTGTTATAATAGAGAAAAATATATCGATATAAATTTATATCGAAAGAAAGCAGGGAACATATGCAACGCAAAGAGATTTCTAAGTCTGTACTGAAACGGCTTCCCGGCTACCTTTCCTATTTGAAAGGTCTGCCGGAGGGAAGCAGTGTCTATATTTCCGCCACCGCTCTTGCCAATGCGCTTAATATGGGCGAGGTGCAGGTACGTAAGGATTTGGCGATGGTATCCGATGGCGGCAGACCGAAAATCGGCTATCTGCGGGAGCGTTTGATTGAGGACATCAGCCAGTTTCTGGGGTATGACAATACTACCGATGCGATTCTTGTGGGCGCAGGTAAGCTGGGGCAGGCACTGATGGGTTATAGGGGCTTCAATACCTACGGTCTTAACATTCTTGCTGCCTTTGACAGCAACTCTGCCGCAGCCGATGATAAGGCTGGACGTCCTATCTATACAATCGATAAACTGGAGTCCTTTTGCAAGAAGCACAATGTGCTGATGGGCATTATCACAGTGCCGGCAGAGTGCGCCCAGCAGGTGTGCGACCGGCTGATTGCCTGCGGTATTAAGGCAATCTGGAATTTTGCGCCTACCCATCTGGACGTACCGGAGCATATTCTGGTGCAGAATGAGAATATGGCAACCTCTCTTGCGGTGCTTTCTATGCACCTGCAGGCGCAAATTAAGGAAAGTAAATAAGCAATAAATAAAGGGCTGTTGCAGATTGCTGCAACAGCCCTAAAATTATGGGTTTGCTTATTTGCCGGGTTTGAAGCTGTCCTTCAAACTAACGGAACGGTTGAACACCAGGTGCTCCGCAGAGGAGTCTTTGGAGTCGGGGCAGAAGTAGCCCAGACGCATAAACTGATAGGAGGCAGGTGCTTTTGCATCTGCAAGACTTTTTTCTACTTTACAGCCTGTGCGAATCTCCAGAGAATTGGGATTCAGGCAAGCCAGAAAGTCCTTTCCGGCAGCGTCCGGATCGGGATCGTCGAACAGGTTAGCATACTGCCGGACTTCTGCATCGCAGCAGTTATTTGCGTCCACCCAGTGAATGGTAGCGCCCTTGATTTTCCGCCCGTCAGCGGGATCACCGCCGGAGGATTCGGGATCGTAGGTGGCAAGCACTTCGGTGATGTTTCCGTTTTCGTCCCGCACGCAGCCGGTACACTTGATAACATACGCGCCCTTCAGGCGGCACTCCGGTCCGTCGGGGAACAGACGCTTGTACTTCGGCACAGGCTCTGCCAGGAAATCGTCAGCTTCAATCCACAGATTGCGGGAGAAGGTAACAGGACGGGTACCTGCATCGGGATCGTTGGGATTGTTTTCCACCTGGAAGGTTTCACATTTGTCTTCCGGGTAATTGGTAATGGTCAGCTTAACAGGGTTGATAACAGCCATAACCCGCTGGGCGGTTTCGTTCAAATCCTCCCGCAGGCAGTACTCCAGGAATGCGTACTCGATAGTGTTGGGGCTTTTTGCTACGCCCACACGGTCGCAGAAGTTGCGGATTGCGGCGGGGGTATAACCGCGGCGGCGCAGACCGCACAGGGTGGGCATTCTGGGATCGTCCCAGCCGGAAACGTAGCCGTTTTCCACCAGAGCGCGCAGCTTGCGCTTGGAAAGCACTGTATGGTCAATGCCTAAACGGGCAAACTCAATTTGGCGGGGGTGATGGGGAACAGACACGTTCTCCACAACCCAGTTGTAAAGAGGTCTGTGGTTTTCAAATTCCAGAGAGCACAGAGAATGGGTGATACCCTGCAGCGCGTCCTGAATGGGGTGGGCAAAGTCATACATCGGGTAGATACACCACTTGTCGCCCTGGCGATGGTGATGCATATGACGAATGCGGTAGATGACCGGGTCGCGCATATTAAAGTTGCCGGACGCCAGATCAATTTTGGCGCGCAGCGTATACTTGTTATCCTCAAATTCGCCGGCGCGCATACGGGCGAACAGGTCGAGGCTTTCCTCGATGGGGCGATCACGCCAGGGGGAGGTGGCGGGAGTGTTCAGGTCGCCGCGCATTTCCTTTGCCTGCTCCGGTGTCAGCTCGCAGACGTAGGCAAGACCCTTTTTGATCAGCTCAACAGCGAATTCGTAATCCTTTTCAAAATAGTCGGAGCCGTAGTAAAAACGGTCGTCCCAGTCAAAGCCCAGCCAGTGGATATCTTCTTTGATTGCCTCAACAAACTCCACGTCTTCTTTGGTGGGGTTGGTATCGTCCATTCGCAGGTTGCACAGACCGTTGAACTTTTCGGCAGTGCCAAAGTCAATGATCAACGCCTTGCAGTGGCCAATATGCAGATAGCCGTTGGGCTCCGGCGGGAAACGGGTATGCACGGTTTTGCCGGCATAGCGACCGCCGGGGGCAATGTCCTCTTCGATAAAGGCATGGATGAAATTCTTGCTTTCGGTGATTTCAGCCATAGGTAACATCCTCTCTTTTGTTTTTCCGCAATATTATAACCCATCAAAACCGATTTTGCAACCAGAAAAAGCCAATATTGGGGCAACAAAAGGAAGGTTTATGAAATATAGGAAAACAATTTTTGATTTTTGATAATTTGTTGTTGTCAATTTCCTCGTCTTATTATAAAATAGAGAAAGACAGGAAGAAAGAGGTGGTTATTTTGGACAAGCTGAAATACCGGCGGATTTTGCTGAAAATCAGCGGAGAAGCTATGGGACAGAAGATCGGAGACGCAGACGGCTTCGGTTTGGATTTTGCAAAGCTCAGGCAAGTGAGCGCTTCCATTAAAACCTGCGTGGAAATGGGTGTGCAGGTGGCGCTTGTGATTGGCGGCGGCAATTTCTGGCGCGGCGTGAAAAACGGCGACGGAAAGATGCAGCGCTCTCACGCTGACGCAATGGGTATGCTCGCTACAGTAATGAACTGCATCGCGGTAGCAGATGCGCTGGAACAGCAGGGTCTTGATGCCCGGGTGCTGACTGCAGTGGAAATGCATAAGTTTGCAGAGTACTTTACCCGCGATACGGCAAACCGTTACTTAAATGAGGGCAAGGTGATTCTGCTTGCGGCAGGCACCGGTAACCCCTATTTCTCCACAGATACCGGTGCGGTACTCCGCGGCGTGGAAATTGAGGCAGATGCGATTCTGATGGCGAAGAATATTGATGGCATCTACTCTGCCGATCCCAAAAAGGATCCGACTGCTGTGAAGTATGACCATTTGACTTATGCGCAGGTGCTGGAGCAGGGTCTGAAAGCCACAGACACTACGGCTATGGCGCTGGCAATGGACAACAATATCCCTATGGTCTGCTTCGGTCTGGCAGAAGAAAACAGTATTTTACGGGTTGTTCAGGGTGAGAAGATCGGAACGACCGTTACCAATTCATAATTGATAGGAGGAACCTGCAA
>JAZRGQ010000143.1:0-1765 GCA_045644405.1 Faecousia sp. | reverse complement strand
AGAATGTTAAGGTGTTCTCCAACCATATGGTTGATATGGCTGCCTTTGTTGACTTTGATCCCAAGGTCTACGGCATTAAGGAAAGAGTCCGCTTCAGCGTGCTGAAGGAAATGCTGGAGACTGTTCCCGCCGACGGCTGGGAGGAGGCAATTGCCGAGAATATCGATGCGCTGATTCGCAAGCACATCATCGCAGACGACATTATGGCGTCTATCAACTACCTGAACTGTGTGGGAATGGGCGTGGGCACTGCTGATGACATTGACCATCTGGGCAACCGCCGTTTGCGCTGCGTAGGCGAGCTGCTGCAGAATCAGTTCCGGATTGGCTTCATCCGTCTGGACCGGGTGATTCGCGAGAGAATGACTGTACAGGATCTGGCCGCAGTAACGCCCCAGAGCCTGATCAATATCCGTACTGTAACTGCGGTCATTAAGGAGTTCTTCGGATCTTCTCGCTTGAGCCAGTTTATGGACCAGAACAACCCCCTGGCTGAGCTGACCCACAAGCGCCGTCTGTCTGCGCTTGGTCCCGGCGGTTTGAGCCGTGAGCGCGCATCTTTCGACGTGCGTGATATTCACTACACCCACTATGGCCGTATGTGTCCCATTGTGACCCCTGAAGGTCCCAACATCGGCCTAATTAACTATCTGGCTACCTTTGCAAAGATTAACGAGTACGGCTTTGTAGAGGCGCCCTACCGGAAGGTAGACAAGGCAACCGGCAAGGTAACCGATCAGGTGGACTATATGACAGCCGACGTGGAAGACGATTTCTACATTGGTCAGGCAAACGAGCCTCTGGACGAGAACGGCTGCCTGTTGAATGCCCGTATTACCTGCCGTCATCGCAATGAGATTATCGAAGTAGACCGCAATATGATTGACTACATCGACGTATCTCCCAGAATGATGATTTCCATTGCAACTTCCTTCATTCCCTTCCTGCAGAACGATGACGCAAACCGTGCGCTGATGGGCGCGAACATGCAGCGGCAGGCTGTGCCTCTGCTGACAACCGAGCCGCCTATCGTTGCTACCGGTATTGAGCACGCGGCTGCTGTGGACTCCGAGGTTTGCCTGAAGTCCACCGGCGATGGCGTGGTAACAGCGGTTTCTGCCGATGAGATTACCGTTACCTATGATGACGGTGATGTGCAGACCTACCGGCTGACCAAGTTTGCCCGTTCCAATGCAGGCACCTGCATCAACCAGCGCCCCATCGTAACAGTGGGTGAGCGGGTTACAGCCAACCAGATTATTGCAGACGGTCCTTCTTGCTCCGGCGGCGAAATTGCCTTGGGTAAGAACGTGCTGATCGGCTTTGTTACCTGGGAAGGCTATAACTACGAGGACGCCATTTTGCTGAACGAGCGTCTGGTACGCGAGGACGTATTTACCTCTATTCACATTGAAGAGCACGAAACCGAAGCCCGGGATACCAAGCTGGGCGCTGAGGAAATCACCCGTGATATTCCCAACGTTGGCGAGGATACCCTGAAGGATCTGGACGAGGACGGCATTATCCGCATTGGCGCTGAAGTCCGTTCCGGCGACTATCTGGTTGGTAAGGTTACACCCAAGGGCGAAACCGAACTGACTCCCGAGGAGCGTTTGCTGCGGGCTATTTTCGGCGAAAAGGCAAGAGAAGTGCGTGATACCTCTCTGAAGGTGCCTCACGGCGAAAGCGGTATTGTTGTAGACGTTAAGATATTTACCAAGGAAAATTCCGATGAACTGGCACCCGGCGTTACCAAGTCTGTTCG
>JAZRGQ010000142.1:0-3102 GCA_045644405.1 Faecousia sp. | reverse complement strand
GTCTGTATGTAAGATTAACATCGACTCCGACCTGCGTCTGGCAATGACCGGCACCATTCGTAAGTTCTTCAATGACGAGCCCTCCAAGTTTGACCCCCGTGAATACCTGAAGCCCGCTCGTGCAAACATTAAGGAACTGGTTCGCCACAAGCTGGTCAACGTTCTGGGCTGCGCCGGCAAGGCATAATTTTATCTGAAATAAGAGGAGGTGTTGCGTTTTTGCAACACCTCCTAAAATTATTGCTTTTTTGTGGGCGGATACTATCCGACCCTACAAATAGCTGCTGTTTTCCCTCAAAAGAAAACCAATCCCCCCGAGGGGCTTGCAAGTTGGGGAAAAATAGGATATGATGAAGAAAAAACAGAAGGAAGGGTCATTATGAGTCAGGAGCATCACGACCACGAACAGGCGCACGCTTATATGCACGCCCACGGCATTGCCCATTCCCACGGACACGTCCACGAGAATCAAAAGGCAGTGGTTAACCGTCTTGCCAGAGCCATTGGACATCTGGAAAAGGTTAAAAAAATGGTAGAGCAGGGCTATGACTGCTCGGAAGTGCTGGTTCAGCTGGCAGCGGTACGCTCTGCGCTGGATAACACAGGCAAGGTGATTCTCAAAGACCATATGCGCCACTGTATGGTAGACGCGGTAGCAGCCGGCGACGAGGATGCAATCGACGATTTGTGTCAGGCGATTGACAAGTTGATGAAATAACAAAAACAGGGTGTGCAAGGCACACCCTGTTTTATTGTTGTCAGGTTTTTTCCTGCAGCAAAAGCAGATCGGAAATAATGGTGTTGGACAGCAGGAAACCGTTGGGCGTTAAGTGCCAGCGCCCGTCAAAGGTTTTTACCGCCAGACCCCGCTCTTTGCAGGCAGCCAGATGTTTTTCCAGCGGCGCAAAGGACAGCAGATACTTTCGCTCATATTCAGCAGGGTCCAGACCGGTGGCGGTGCGCAGGCGCATCATAATATATTCGCCTGCCCGTTCCCGGGGCATAATCTGCTGCACCTCCCGCAGCACCTGCCCGCCGGTACGGATACCGTCGATATAGCCCTGCAAATCGCGGATAATGGAAAAACGCCGCCCGCCGAAATCGGAGCTGGCATCAGGACCGAAGCCCAGATATTCCCGTCCGTTCCAGTATTTTAAGTTGTGCTGGCAGGTGTGGCCCTTGCGGCAGAAATTGGAAATTTCATATTGGCGGTAGCCGTGCTGCCGCAGAATACTGATGGCAGACAGGTACATATCCGCCTGGGTATCGTCATCTGCCAGATTGCAGTATTCCTGATACTCGTACAGCGGCGTACCTTCCTCCACCTTCAGCCCGTAGCAGCTGATATGCTCCGGCTGCAGCTTCAGCACGTTGCAAAGAGTTTTCTCCCAGTCGGAGAGGGTTTGTCCCGGCAGTCCGTACATCAAATCCACAGACAGATTCCGGAAACCCATTTTCCGGATTCGCTGTACCGCAGCGACTGCCTGCGCATAGTTGTGAGGGCGGCCGATTTTTTTGAGGATTTCGTTATTGTCGCACTGGATACCCAGACTGACGCGGTTAAAGCCCTCGCTGCGCAGCCGCCGCAAAAGGCGGTCAGACACAGAGTCGGGATTGGCTTCAAAGGTGATTTCCGCGGTACCGGATACGTCAAAGCTTTTCCGCAGGGTGGTCAGGATTTGCGCCATACCGTCCGCGCCGAAAAAGCTGGGTGTGCCGCCGCCGAAGTACACAGTATCCACCAGATGGTTGGGCGCTTGCGCGCCGGCTTCTTTGATATGGGCGCAGATTGCGTCCAGATAGCCGTCCAGCAGCCGGTCTTCTTTCGCGGTCAGGGAGTAGAAGTCGCAGTACTGGCATTTGCTGCGGCAAAAAGGCACGTGAATATAGATACCCAGAGGGAGTTTGTTTTTGCGGGCAAGTAAGGGCATGCGCTTCCTCCTATTAGTCTTCGTCTAACTTCAAAACCGCCATAAAGGCTTCGCTGGGGACAGAAACCGTACCGAAGGTACGCATTCTCTTTTTACCCTCTTTCTGCTTTTCCAGCAGCTTCTTTTTGCGGGTAATATCGCCGCCGTAGCACTTGGCAAGCACGTCCTTGCGCAGCGCCTTGATGGTTTCACGGGCGATAATTTTTCCGCCGATTGCCGCCTGCACAGGAATTTCAAACTGGGCGCGGGGGATATTCTCCTTCAGCCGTTCGCAGATTTTTCTGGCGCGGGGGTAGGCGTTGTCGGCGAACAGAATAAAGCTCAGCGCGTCCACAATATCGCCGTTTAAGAGAATGTCCAGCTTCACCAGCTTGCTGGGGCGGTAACCAATCAGCTCATAGTCCAGAGAGCCGTAGCCGCGAGTGCGGGACTTAAGGGCATCGAAAAAGTCGTAAATAATTTCGTTCAGGGGCATTTCGTAGTGCAGCTCCACCCGGTTGGCGTCCAGATAGACCATATCCTTGAATTCGCCGCGGCGGGAGGTTGCCAAATCCATAATGTTGCCCACATATTCCTGGGGCGCCATCAGATTTACCTTTACGTAAGGCTCCTCTGCCAGCTGAATATCCATCGGGTCGGGGTAATCCAGAGGATTGTCCACCATACGCACCACACCGTCATTGGTGGTAACCCGATAGCTGACGTTGGGGGCGGTGGTGATAAGGTCCAGATTATACTCTCGCTCCAGCCGCTCCTGAATAATCTCCATATGCAGAAGACCCAGAAAACCGCAGCGGAAACCAAAGCCCAGGGCAATGGAGTTTTCCAGCTCGTAGGACATAGAGGCATCGTTCAATTTCAGCTTTTCCAGCGCCTCCCGCAGGTCCTGATATTTGGCGCCGTCTGCCGGATATACACCGGAATATACCATCGGCTGCACCGGCCGGTAGCCGGGCAGAGGGCTGTCGGCAGGGTTTTCCAGGGCGGTGATGGTGTCGCCCACCTGTGTGTCGGCGACAGTTTTGATAGAGGCGGTGATGTAGCCTCCCGCACCTGCGCCGGGCGCGTCTTTGGGGGATAAAGCCTTGGGATTCATCGTACACACTTCCATTACCTTGTAAACCGCGCCGGTTGCCATCATTTTAATGTCCATACCCGGCCGGACAGTACC
>JAZRGQ010000141.1:0-2943 GCA_045644405.1 Faecousia sp. | reverse complement strand
AGAAAAATGTGCTGCGGCTGCATTTTACTATGCAGGATAATCCCGCGCTGGACGAAGCAATTCGCCGGCGGTATGAAAGCCTTTACACCGGCGTTTTCTATCGGCGTTATATCCTTGGGCAGTGGTGTATGGCAGAGGGATTGGTATACGCTTTTGACCCGCTGCGCCATATCGCGACCGGCTTGCCTGCGCAAGGCAGCTATTACATCTCTGTAGATTACGGCACCCAAAATCCTTTTTCTGCCGGTCTGTGGTGCTTGGAGAAAGGCAGAGCGGTGCGCATAAAGGAATACTATTATTCCGGCAGAGAGCAGGGCGCGATGCAGACAGATGAGGCGTATTATCGGGCGCTGGAAAGCCTTGCAGGTGATTTGCCGGTCCGGCAGGTGATTGTGGACCCGTCGGCAGCGTCGTTTATTGCGACCATTCGCGCCCACCGGCGATTTTCTGTACGCAAGGCGAAGAATCAGGTGCTTTCCGGAATACGGCTGGTGGCGAGCCTGCTGGACGCAGGCGCGCTGCAAATAGGGCGGCAGTGCAAGGATACTATTCGGGAATTCGGCCTTTACAGTTGGGAGGAAGGCGGGCAGGACAGGCCGCGGAAGGAGCACGACCATACGATGGACGATATACGCTATTTTTGCGCCACGGTTTTGACACGTATACCGGAAATTATGGACAAGTGCCGGGGTTATGAAAAACAGGAGGACTTATGAAAAAATGGTTATTGAATCGGTTTTTGCCGATGTGGGCAAAGGAAACTGTGCTTGCGGAAAACCGACAGCTACGTATGCAAAATAAGGCGCAGCAGGAGAAAATCCGGCTTCTGGAGGCTTATATTGACGGCGTGCAGTATGCCTTGCGCACGGCAAAAAAGATTAGCATTTACAATCGGGGAGGGCAGGAATGAACATATACAGCTATGAGGCGGCTTTTAACAGGGCGGATATAACCACTGCGGCTATGCGTAAGGCAATAGAGCAGTGGTTTTCTCTTTACTACGGCGCGAATGCAGATGCCCAGATGGATAGCTGTCAGCGAATTGGCTATACAGTAGTCAATAAGCTGAATAAGACTGTATTTGGTGAGTACAGAGCCTCTGCCGGGGATACCCAGACCAATGCGCTGCTAAAAGCGCTGGATCAGGTACGCAAGGACGCGTTTGGACAGGCAATGGTTGGCGGAGAATGCTATCTGAAGCCCTGCCCCGAAGGTAACGGATTTCGCTTTATGCTGATTCCCAGAAATCATATGCTGATTTTTGGCAGGACAGCTGACGGAACGCCTACAGATGTGGGTACGGTGGAAATCTGCGTGCAGGACAATCAGTATTACACGTTGCTGGAGCGCAGACAGGTGGACGGCAACGGATATTTGACTATTGAAAACCGGCTGTACCGGTCTGGCTCTTCCCAGAGCCTGGGAACGCAGGTGCCGTTGACCGATTGCCCCCAATACGCCCGTTTGATGGAACGCTATACCTTTACAAAGCCAATCCATTCAGTTGGACTGGTGCGGCTGAAAATGCCGATGGTCAACTGCGTGGACGGCTCGGCTGACGGCGTTTCTATTTACGCCGCGGCGGCCGGTCTTATTGAAAACATTGACCGAAACGAGGCGCAGATGAACGGGGAGTTTAGCAGGGGACAGAGTCGTATTCTGGCATCGGCAGACCTGCTGCGCAGTACGGCAGGCGGTGGCAAAGAGCTAACTGACCATCTGTTCGTGGGGCTTGATGAGGATCCGGAGCAGGTGGGCATTACAATTTTCTCTCCCCAGCTGCGGGGAGACGCGTATCTGGCGCGGAAACAGGAATATTTGCGCAACGTAGAAAGCATTATCGGGTTGCGGCGAGGTATGCTGTCTGATGCCAATGTAGAGGAACGGACAGCAACGGAAATTGCCTCCTCTGTCAGCGATTTTCAGCTGACGGTGCTGGAGCTGCAGCAGATGTGGGCAGATGTGGTAAAGCAGGCGCTGCAGTTATGCGCAAAACTGGCGCAACTGTACCGGCTGCCTGTGCCGCTGGCAGACAGGCTGTGCATTGACTGGGGCAACGGCGTGCTTTATGACGAGGAGAAGAGTATGCAAAGCAATCTGGCGTTGGTGCAGGCCGGCCTTTTGAAGCCGGAGCTGGCATTGGGCTGGCGATTCGGTTTAGAGGTGGAAACACCGGAGCAAATTGAGGCAGTGCGCCGGAAATTTATGCCTTAAAGCGTCCTTTGGGCGCTTTTTTATATATATTTCGCCGGGGTCGGGCGTAATCGGACCAGCCGCGGCAAGAGGCAACCTTGTAAAAAGCGTAGCGGCAGAAAGGATAAAAATGAAGCGAGAGTTTTTACAGAATTTGCGTGTGGGCGACCAGCCCCTGCCCAAAGAAGTGATTGATGCCATTATGGAAGAAAACGGCAAGGACATTCACGCGGGCAAAGTCTGGCAGGAAAAGTATAACCAGGCAGTAAGTCAGCATCAGCAGCAGATGGACGAAATCCGGTTCAGCAACACATTACAGATGGAAATTGCCCAAGCCGGCGGCAGAAATGCCAAGGCAATTTCCGCACTGCTGGATATGGACAGTCTGCGCTCTGATGCAAATCCCCAGGCGGCTGTAAAACAGGCATTGGGGGAACTGAAAAAGGAAAATGATTATCTGTTTTCTCAGCCGCAGGTGCCTCCGGCTTACGCCAGTGGCACAGGAGCGCAAAACGGCGCTCCCAATCAGACGCCGACCACTTTGGCCGGCGCGTTAAGAGAACGATTTGAAATCAACAGATAAGAAAGTGAGGAAATTTAATTATGGCAATTACATTAGCAGAAGCAAAGGTAGGTATGGCTGACCGCGTAGATCAGCAGATTGTAGATATGTTCCGTCGCAGCTCTTTGCTGCTGGATCAGATGGTCTTCGATAACGTTATCTCTCCCGGTACCGGCGGCAGCACTCTG
>JAZRGQ010000140.1:0-4488 GCA_045644405.1 Faecousia sp. | reverse complement strand
ACGCCCAGTTCGGTAACCTTATGCTGAGTAAGTTAAAAATAACCCCTGTTAAATAAAAAATCAGCCCGTTTTCCATTAGGAAAACGGGCTGGGTTACTTTGTGGTTATTGCTCCCAGTTGTGCCAGACGTTCTGCACGTCCTCGTCTTCTTCCATAATGTCGATGAGCTTTTCCATCAGCTTAATCTGCTCTTCAGACTCCAGCTTCTGGTAGTTCTGGGGGACCATTTCAATCTGTGCGGAAACAAAGGTGTACTTCTTTTCCGCCATAGCATCGGCAACTGCGTTGAAGTCATCGGGAGTTGTGTAGATGGTGAAGCAATCTTCCTCAGCTTCAAAATCATCGGCGCCGCAGTCCATTGCGTCCATCATAACAGTATCTTCGTCGTAATCGCCATCTTCGTTGTCAATGACCAGAACGCCTTTTTTATCAAAGCTCCAGCTGACGCAGCCGGAGGCGCCCAGATTGCCGCCGAACTTGTCAAAGTGGTGGCGCATAGAGCCTGCGGTACGGTTGCGGTTGTCGGTCATGGTTTCTACAATCACAGCTACACCGCCGGGGCCGTAGCCTTCGTAGGTGATGGATTCGTAGCTGTCGCCACCGCCGGCGCCGGCAGCTTTTTCCAGGCACCGCTTAATGTTGTCATTGGGCATATTGGCGGCTTTTGCCTTGGTGATGACAGTTGCCAGACGGGAGTTGTTGGCAGGGTCGGTGATACCGCCGCCTTCCTTTACTGCCACAATCAGTTCTTTTGCAATTTTGGTGAAGGCAGCAGCGCGCTTGGCGTCCTGCGCGCCCTTAGTTTTTTGAATGTTATGCCATTTGGAGTGTCCGGACATAGGTTACAATCCTTTCAAGATGTATTTCAATTCCTGGTTATTTTAGCACCATACGACAGAAAAATCAACCGAATTTCATAACATCAGTATGATTTTCGGAGATTTTTACGGTGGCTTCAGGGAAAGCTGCGGCGATTTTTCCAGCAATCACCGAAACGATGGGGTTTTCTGTGTGGAAGTGCCCTGCATCAATCAGGTTGATACCGGCGGTAAACGCGTCGTGAAAGCCGTTGTAGCGCACATCTGCGGTTACAAATGTATCACAGCCCGCGGCAGCAACCTCAGAAAGCGCTCCACTGCAAGAGCCGCCGCCAACTGCGACCTTACGCACTGTGGGGGCAGGGTCAACGTAGCGCAGACCTGCGCAGCCGAGCTTTTCTTTCACACAGGATAAAAAGGAGGCTGTCGGCAGCTCTTTTACTGTGCCAATCCGGATTAAGCCGTAGGGATTTCCCTGATTGTCTGTGCCGACAGGATTCAGCACAGTAATATTTTCCAGCCCCAGAACTTCTGCCAGCCGGTCATTTACGCCGCCGGGAGCACAATCGAGATTGGTGTGGGCATTGATATGGGCAATGCCATTTTCAATAAGAAAAAGGGCGTTGCGGCCCTGTTCGGTTTCGTCGGTGATAAAGCCCGGCTCCCAGATAAGGGCGTGATGGGTAACCAGCAAATCAGCGCCCCACTGTTTCGCCTCCTGACAGACAGTGGCGAAAGGGTCCAGCGCAACGAGAATCTTTTTTACCTCTTTGCTGCCGTGTCCGCAGTTAAGACCCACCTTGTCCCACTCCTCTTTCATATAGCTAGGGGCAATGGATTCTATAAAATTCAGCACATCATTTACGGTTATCATAAGGATTCCTCCTTCAAATAAGCGAGTGCTTCTGTGTTACACAACGCGTCAAGTTCATTTAGCACCTGCATTTTTTCGGGGTCTTTTTGATGTTCGGCGGAGAGTTTCAGTCCGTTTCGGATTTGACGGAAGTATTCTGCAGCCTCAGGGGAAGGCATTTTTAACAGAGCAGGGGAGAAGTAGCATTCACCGGCAGTCAAACGGGGTTGCTCCGGCTGCCACAGGACGGACATAACGCTGTATAGGAATCTTCCGTCGCGCAGAACATTTTCTTCTTCAATATACCAGCCCTGCGCACTTAAATATTTCCGCAGCGCCGGTGTTTTGCTCTGGCATTGCAGCACCAGCCGGTAACGGGCGGACTTCAGCCAGGGTGCGCTTTGCAAAATAGAAATCATAGTATCACCGCCCATACCGGCGCATACCATCACATCAAAGTCCCGGGGAATGCCTGCAACGCCGTCGGACAGATAAAATTCCATTTTATCACTGACGCTGAATTTCTCCGCGTTGGCAACAGCGCTCTGCAGGGGTCCTTCGTTGATGTCCGCTGCAATAATTGAAGTGGCAATGCGGTTTTGCAGCAGATGAATCCCCAGATAACCGTGGTCGCAGCCAATATCCGCCACCCGTTCACCGGCATTTATCATACTGCAGCAAGCCAAAAGACGCTTTGATAAAGACATAATCCTTCCTCCGGCAGTACTGGAAAAATGATAGGGGTGGTTTGACCCACCCCTTTTTGCAGATTATTTTTCGGCTTCGCTGGCTTCGTAAGCTTCCAGGAAGTGATTCAGCTGCGCCAGGAAAGGCTCGCAGTCAACACCGTGTACCGCGCAAGCTTCTTCCACAGTCTCACCACGGGAGGAGGGGCAGCCTAAGCAGTGCATACCGATTGCAAAAAACAGGGGAGCTGCCTGAGGTGCGATGTCCAGAACATCTCCGATAATTGTCGTCTTTTCAATTTTAACAGCCATAATATGACCTCCTATATCAAATATCTTTTCGTATTATAACGCCTTATACGGAAAAAAACAAGAATTATTTCCTTTATATCAAAATAATCTTATAAAACCGGATACAGCAATTTTATTTTGTAGTTTTTTGTGCGAATTGTATAGAAAAGCGGGCACAGAGCTTAGAAATTTTTTCTGGAAAAACAGGTGCAGATATGTTATAATCAATAAAGATTTTTGTTTTTATAACAAATTGACGGAATTTTTGAGTACGGGAGGTAGAAATATGTTTTTGACAAAAATGTTGCCAACATATCTTAATTTTACCGACGGCGCGATTATTGCTGTGCTGGGTTATGCGGTTGTATTTGCAGGAATTGCGCTTTTGCTGATAGTTACCGTTTTGCTGGGAAAGGCGTTTCAACAGAAGCAGGAAGAAAAGGCTGCTCCGGAAGTTGTGGAAACTGCTCCTGAAATTCCTGCTGCGCCCGGTTCGGCCGGTAATCTGAAAATGCATAATGTGCCGCCGAAAACAGCGGCGATTCTTATGGCCATTGTGGCTGAAAAAACAGGAAAGCCATTGAATGAGCTGCGTTTTACTTCGATTAAGGAGGTTGAGTAACAATGGGAATTGATATTGGCGCGATTATTCTCAACCTTTGGAACAAGTCTGGTTTTGCATCGCTTTTTGGCGGATTTCTTGATGGCGGTTGGCAGAATCTGACGATGCTGCTGGTGTCCTTTGTGCTGCTGTATCTGGCAATCCGAAAGAAGTTTGAGCCCCTGCTGCTGGTAGGCATTGCCTTTGGCTGCTTGCTGACCAACCTGCCTATGGCAAACCTGTATCATCAGGAGCTTTGGACAAACTTTATGACCGAGGGACACGAAGCCTATCATAGCTACGGTACGATTCTGCGAGAGGGCGGCCTGCTGGATATTCTCTATATCGGCGTTAAAACCAGCCTTTATCCTTGCTTGATATTTATGGGTATCGGCGCTATGACGGATTTTGGCCCGTTGCTGTCCAATCCTAAGAGTATGCTTTTGGGCGCGTCGGCGCAGATGGGTGTGTTTGTCGCGTTCCTGGGCGCAACATTACTGGGCTTTAGCGGCGCCGAGGCTGCGTCTATCGGTATTATCGGCGGCGCTGACGGTCCTACTGCTATCTATTTGACCTCTAAGCTGGCGCCTCATCTGCTTGGCGCAATTGCGGTTGCCGCCTACTCCTATATGGCGCTGATTCCTATGATTCAGCCGCCGATTATTAAGCTGCTGACCACCAAGGAACAGCGTAAGATTAAAATGGAGCAGACGCGGCAGGTTTCCAAGACGGAAAAAATTATTTTCCCCATTGTGGTTACCGCCTTTGTGGCGCTGCTGCTGCCGGATACAGCCCCGTTGATTGGCTGCTTAATGCTGGGTAACCTTTTTAAGGAATGCGGCTTGACTGATCGCCTGTCCGACACAGTGCAGAATGCGCTGATGAACATCGTTACAATTATGCTTTCTACCTCTGTAGGCGCGACTATGGTGGGCTCGTCCTTCCTTACGCTGGAAACACTGAAGATTGTAGCTTTGGGTGTTGTGGCGTTTGGTTTGTCTACTGCAGGCGGCCTGCTGGGCGGTCAGGTGATTTATAAGCTTTCCAAAGGAAAAATCAACCCGATGATTGGCTCTGCCGGTGTTTCCGCAGTTCCCATGGCTGCCCGTGTAGCCAATATGCTGGGTCTTAAGGCAGATCCCTCCAACTTCCTTCTGATGCACGCAATGGGTCCTAATGTGGCTGGCGTTATCGGCTCTGCGATTGCTGCCGGCTTCCTGCTGAGTGTATTCGGTTAAT
>JAZRGQ010000139.1:0-4806 GCA_045644405.1 Faecousia sp. | reverse complement strand
GCCTGCTTCAGCTTAATGCACAGACCCAGACCGGTTGCCTTCAGGCAGGCAGACTGCATATCGGTTACGTTGACGCCGTGCACCTTGCCGCGCAGCAGCTCTGCTGCTTCCATCTGCTCAGTAAAATCATATCCCTTAGGGGGTGCCATTTCTGCGGTAACACCAAACTTACCGGCTTCCAGTACTTCCTTTAATACGCTCATTATTTCTTCCCCCTTAAGCTGATAGTTCTGGGGTAAGCCACCTTGGCATAACCCTTGTCCTCGCGGCGCTGTGTCAGCTTCTCCAGCTGACCGGTTGCCTCCAGACGCTCATAAATCTTAATCCAGGCGCAGGGGTTCTCGGGGTTAACCTCGCACTTGCCGTTCTTCTGGCCGCCGCAGGGGCCGTTCACCAGGCTCTTGGCACACTGGGTAATGGGGCAGATAGCGCCGGTCTGACCCAGCACGCAATCGCCGCAGAAACGGCAGGCTTCTTCCCATACGCCAAAGCGGACCGCTTCACCTAAGTACATTGTGTTGTTGGACGGATACACCGGAACATTACCGGCGTTCTTTGCCACGCACTGTACGCCGTCGCCGCAGGACATACAAATCACGCAGTCGGGGTTGGCGGCGTTGATGGGCTTCATCTTTGCCTTAACGCCCAGGTTCATACAGCAGTAATCTGCAATGGTGGTAGCCACCACTTTCTTACCGGCCTGCTCCAGAATTCCGGTCAACTCCTGAATCTGGGCTTCACCGCCGGTCTGGCAGGCAGTAGCGCAGCTGTTGCAACCAACAATGGCTACAGTCTTTGCATTGCCGACCAGGTCCATAATCTCCTCTATAGGCTTTTTCTGGGTAATAATCATTTGCAATTTCTCCTTCTATTTCCCCAAGTGTTGCATTTTGGCAGCCACGCCGCCACATTACACCTCTATTATAGCAACTCCTCCGCAAAAATCAACTGTAATCTGGAAATTTAAGGGTACCCCTGCCATTGGCAGGGGTACCGCGTTTTCTATCAGGTTGCTTACAGCTCGATGGGCTGAATCTTCCAGATTTCCTCTGCGTACTGGCGAATAGTACGGTCAGAGGAGAATTTGCCGGCGCTTGCCACGTTCATCAGGCACTTTCTGCCGAAGGTCATACGGTCGGCATAGTCCTTATTGGCTTGCAGCTTCGCCTGCAGATATGCATCGTAGTCCAGCAGCAGGAAGTAGTGGTCTGCCTTGTGCCAGCTGGCGCCGTCCAGCAGAGCGTGGTACAGCTCCTTCTGGGCATCATCGGTAGGCACAGTGCCGTCAACCAGGCTGTCAATCGCCCGATGCAGGCGGGGATTGTTCTCATAAATCTCACGGGCGCAGTAGCTGTCGCGGCAGGCATTAATCTGCTCCACGGTGGCGCCGAAGATATAGTTGTTCTCCAGACCCGCTTCCTTGACGATTTCCACATTGGCGCCGTCCATTGTACCCAATGTTACCGCGCCGTTGAGCATCAGCTTCATATTGCCGGTGCCGGAAGCCTCTGTTCCCGCAGGAGAAATCTGCTCGGAGATATCTGCCGCCGGAATAATCTGCTCTGCGTAGGAGCAATTATAGTTCTGCACAAAGACCACTTTCAGCTTATCCTGCATCTGGGGGTCGCCGTTAATCATTTTGGCAATCCGGTTAATATAGCGGATAACCGCCTTTGCCCTAGCGTAACCGGGGGCTGCCTTGGCGCCAAACAGGAATACGGTGGGCTGGAAGTCAGGCAGGAGCCCCTCCTTCAGCCGGAAGTAAATATCCACAATGGACAAGGCGTTCAGCAGCTGCCGCTTATACTCGTGCAGCCGCTTTACCTGCACATCAAACACAAAGTCCGGATTCAGCTTGACGCCCTCACTCTGGGCAATCCGCTTGCACAGCTGCTCCTTCTTCTGGCGCTTGATGGCATTGAACTGCCGCACCATATCATCGTCGATCATCGGCTTAAGCTTGCTCAGCTTATCCAGATCCTTCAAAAAGTCGCTGCCCACCCGATACTTAATCATCTGGGTCAGCTCCGGATTGCACAGACCCAGCCAGCGGCGGGGTGTGATGCCGTTGGTCTTGTTCTGGAAGCGCCCCGGGAACGCGGCGTACCACTCCTTGAAGCAGTCGTCCTTCAAAATCTGGGAGTGAATTTCCGCCACGCCATTGACATAAGAGCCTACATATACGCTCAAATTTGCCATGTGGGCAGTATTGTCCCGAACAATAAACAGATTGGGGTGCTCACTTTTCAGCTTTGCGTCAATCCGGTTGATAATGTCCACAATCTCCGGCACAACGCTTGCCAGCAGATCCAGAGGCCACTTTTCCAGCGCCTCGCCCATAACCGTGTGGTTGGTGTAGCTGAAGGTCTTTTGGGCAATTTCAAATGCCTGCTCAAAGTTCATACCCTCCAGCATCAGCAGCCGGATCAGCTCGGGAATGGACATTGCCGGGTGGGTATCGTTCAGCTGTACCGCGTAGCACTCGGCAAAGTGGCTCAAATCGTTGCCGTGGACCGACTTATATACCCGCAGCATATCCTGCAGCGATGCAGAAGACAGCACGTACTGCTGCTTAATGCGCAGGCGCTTGCCCTCCCAGGTGGAATCGTTGGGGTACAGCACGCGGGTAATATCCTCAGCCTTATTCTTCTGGGTCAGCGCCCGCAAATAGTCCTGATCGTTAAAGGCGTTGAAGTCCAGTTCTTCCTCCGCCTCGCACTGCCACAGACGCAGCGTGCCGATGTTACGGGTGCCGTAACCGATCACCGGAACATCATAAGGCACCGCCAGCACCGCGTGGGCGGCAAACTGCACCTTCACCGTATGGTTATACCGGCGGTAGGACCAGGGGTCGCCGTATTTTGCCCAGTCGTCCGCGTTTTCCTTTTGATTGCCGTTTTCGTCAAAGCTCTGCTTGAAAAGGCCGAACTTGTAGCGCAAACCATAGCCGGACAGGGGGATATTGGTGCTGGCTGCAGAGTCCAGGAAGCAGGCAGCCAGTCTGCCCAGACCGCCGTTGCCCAGCGCTGCGTCCTCTACGTCCTCCAGTATAGCAAGGTCCACGCCTCGCTCAGCAAACAGCTGCTTCATTTCGTCCAGAATTCCCAGATTAAACAAGTTGGAGTACACCAACCGTCCAATCAGGTATTCTGCGGAAATATAGTACGCCTTTCTCTCGTGCAGACGGGTTTTCTTGGCGTTGCTCCAGTCATCGGCAACCGCCATCATCACCGCGCGGCCCAGAGCCTCGTGCAGCTGGGGGGCGGTAGCCTCCTGCAGGGATACGTCATAGGTGTACTTCAGCTGCGCTTCCGTCCACTTTACAATATTCAAACATTGATGCATCATGTTCTAAGTCTCCTTTTATGCTTGCTTTCCCAAACGGTCATACAGCGCCGTCATACGGCGAATCTTTTCCGCCAAAGCATCGTCGGCATAGCCGTCAGACACCCGCCAGGTCCAGTTATCACTGGACTGGGTACCGGGGAAATTCATTCTTGCTTCCGCGCCCAGATTCAGGTAATCCTGCAGCTGCACAACGCACAAGTCGGACACGCTTGCCAGCGCGGTGCGAATCACACCCCACACATAGCCTTCCTCCGGTGTCAGATACATATACGCGGTGGCATAGGCAAGCGCCTCCGGTGTGGCAGTTTCCAGCCACTGGCGCATTGTCATATTATCGTGGGTACCGGTGTAGCAAATGGTGTTTGATGTGTAGGTATGGGGCAGGTAATCGGAGGGCCCCTGAGAATCAAAAGCAAACTCCAGCACCTTCATACCCGGATAGCCGGACGCATCTCTGAGCTGCTTGACTTCGTCAGTCATAAAGCCCAGATCCTCGGCAATCATCGCCACCTCCGGCAGCTTTTCCCGCAGTACATTTACAAAATCCAGACCCGGACCCTGACGCCACTGACCGCCACGGGCGGTGGGGTCGCCGAAGGGCACTGCCCAGTAGCTTTCCAGACCCCGGAAATGGTCGATACGCACTGTATCATACCGGCTTCCGGCAGCGCGCAGCCGCCGCAGCCACCAGCCGTAATTTTCCTGCTTGTGTACGTCCCAGCGGTAGATGGGATTGCCCCACAGCTGACCGTCCTCGTTAAAGCCGTCCGGCGGGCAGCCCGCCACACTGATGGGGTCAAGATTTTCGTCCAGCTCAAACAGCTCCGGATTGCTCCATACGTCGGAAGAATCCATCGGCACATAAATCGGCACATCGCCGATAATCTGCACGCCTGCGTTGTGGGCGTATGCCCGCAGCGCTGTCCACTGGCGGTCAAACAGATACTGCACAAAGCAATAGAACTGAATCTCATTTTTCAGCGCCTGCCGGGCGTTCCATATAGCCTCCGGCTCCCGTCGTTTCAGCACCGGCTCCCACTGGTACCAGGGCGCGCCCTGATGGGTTTCCTTCAGCGCCATAAACAGCGCAAAGTCCGGCAGCCAGCTGCTGTTTTCCCGGCAGAAGGTTTCAAAACCCTCGTCCGGAGTAAACCGGCTGTATGCCTTGCGCAGAACGCCGATGCGATGCTGATAGATCTTGCCGAAGTCCACGCGGTTGGGGTTGCTGCCCCAGTCCAGACCGGCATATTCCTCTTTCTGCAGCAAGCCTTCCTCTGCCAGCATATCCAAATCAATTAAATAGTGGTTGCCTGCATAGGTGGAACAGGACTGGTAGGGAGAATCACCGTAGCCGGTGGGGGTTAAGGGCAGAATCTGCCACTGGCTTTGCCCCGCCTTCTTCAAAAAATCAACAAATGCGTACGCCTGCTTTCCCATTGTACCCACACCGTAAGGTCC
>JAZRGQ010000138.1:0-24450 GCA_045644405.1 Faecousia sp. | reverse complement strand
ATATCGTGCTTAATCTGCTGAATACAGCGTAGCTGGTCATCGGTTTCGGGATAAGGGAAGTTATCCTCAAATTCCTGCTGCCAGGGAGAGTCGGCGGCAAAGGCGAAGCCGGGCTGCCGCTTTCTGGCGGCATATAGCTGAATCAGCTCGCCAGCCATTTCTTTGGCTGCCTTTCTTGCTTTAACCTTGGTCTTTTCCCAGGCATCTGTGCCGATTTTGTTCAGCCGCACATTGGCATCATCACTGCCGCCGCCAATGTATTTTCCCACAAGGTCCAGCTGAGTTGCAGGTACAAATAAGGTGTCAGAGCCGTGGTATGCAATTTTTACATAGTCTTTGATTGCGCCGTCCACCTTGATTTGCTCCATCGCAACAAAGCGGCCGATGCCGTAGTTCTCGTGAACAACCAGGTCTCCGGGAGAAAGGTCTGTAAACGAGTTAAGCTTTTGCCGGTTTGTGGCGTTTTTCTTAGGCTTGTGGCGGGATTCCCGCTTGCCCATAAGCTGACCTTCAGTAAGTACAGCCAGCCGAATGGCGGGATACTCCATACCCAGCGGCAGAAGCCCCTCTGTCAAGAGAATTTGCCCACGTGCGGGCATAGCAGTCAGAGGAATGCATAAAAATGCGGACAGACCCTTACCGGAGAGCATTTCCTGAAGCAGCTCAGCTCTGCGTCTGTTGCCGCAAAGCACTAAAGTTGCGTATTCCTGCTTTTGGTAATGAGCCAAATCAGATACTGCAACATCTAAATTACCGCCATAACCGGGCAGCTGTTTTGCGTCCAGATTCATAAATTGCTTTGGCAGCGCTTCGTCCGGATATGCAGCGCCGGCAAATGAATCCATATAAAGCACAGTCCGGCCTTTTAACTGCGCGCAGAAATCTTCAAACATACTGACGTAGTCGCACAGTTCACCGGCTACCAAACCGGCGTGCAGCAGGCTGTCCAGCTGCAAACCCATTTCTTCGATGCGCTGTTTTGCTGCTCTGCGTAGACTGCCGTGGTCGCACAGTATGATAAGGGCATCATCGGGAATGTGGGAAAATGCGTTGGTAAGCTCGGTATAAATCAGCGCCATATACCGGTCAGCAGCAGAGCAGGGAAGTCCGTTTTCAAAACGTTCCAGGTCCTGTGTCAGGGTTTTAATAAGCGCTTCATTAGGTGTTTTGCGGCGCTGCTGGCGCTGAATCAGGCTGCGAATATCGTTGCACAGTCCGTCCAATCCCTCCGGGTGCAGACGAGGCTGGGTTTCACCTACAGGGAGAATCGTGCATTTATCAATATTTTCCGTTCTGCGCTGGGTATCCGGATCAAAGTAACCCATTGCGTCGATTTCATCACCGAAAAATTCTGCGCGTATGGGAAAATCAGCGGCAGGGGAGTAAATATCCACAATGCCGCCGCGAACGGCAAACTGACCTGCACCTTCAACCATAGTGGTACGGCTGTAACCGATACCGGTTAATTTCTCCACAAGAGTGTCGATAGAGGTGGACTTGCCAACCTCCAGAGTGAACACGGCGTTTCGCAGCACTGCAGGCGGTACGGTGCGCTGACTTAGCGCTTCCCAGGACATAATTTGCAGGGGAGTGTTTCCGGCTGCCAGGTCGTATAGCTGGCGCAGGCGTTGCTGCTCCCAGCCTCTTGAGACGACGCTGCTATCATATAAGGTCAGCTCTCTTGTAGGCAGAACAGGCGCTGCAATGCCAATAAAAGCTTTTATCTCCTGCTGCAGCCTTTTTGCGGCAATATCGTCCTGACAGACGGCAACAACCTTGCGTCCTGTGTGGGCGCAAAGACCTGCTATCCAGTGGCTGCGGTTGATTTGCGTAATGCCGGTAACTGCAGCGCAGTCTGACTGCGTAATACAGCGCAGAAGCGACTCATATTCCGGCATTGTATGCAGAACAGATAAAAGATGCTCCATAAATCCCTCACAAATAAATCCATAAATGGCAACGCGGAAAGGGGGATTAATACCCCCCTTTCCGTAGTCTGTTTCATTATATTAATCTTGTTGTCCGTTATACTGATTGGCGGCTTTTGACGTGCCGTCATTAATGATGCAAAGCGCCGCATCACCGGCATTTTCAAAAGCAGCAGTTAAAGCTTTTTCTTCCTGTGCAGTAAAGCCGGACAGAACCCAGTCCGCAAGGTCCTGATGTTCGTTAGGTTTTCCGCCTACGCCAATTTTTACTCTGGGAAAATCCTCGCTGCCCAGCTGTGAAATAATGGATTTGATGCCATTATGGCCGCCTGCTGAGCCTTTTGCCCGTATGCGCAGACAACCGGGCGGCAGGGAAATATCATCAAAAAGGACGATAATCCGCTGCGGCGGGACAGAGTAATAGGCGCTTGCTTGCAGCACACTGTTACCGGAAAGATTCATAAAGGTCAGTGGCTTTAAAAGCAAAAGCTTCTTTCCCTGGTATGCGGCTTGCCCGTACAATCCCTGGAACTTGCTCTTATTTATTTTGCAGCCCAGTTTTTGCGCCAACATATCAATGGCGCGGAATCCGCAGTTGTGCCGCGTAGATTCATATTGCTTTCCCGGATTTCCGAGACCGACAATCAGCCAGGTCTCGCTTTTTCTGCCGAACACGGTTAGAACAGGTCGGCGATGGATGTACCGCCGTGGATATGGGAAATTGCACGTGCAAATACAGAAGAAACATCTAACTGCTTAATCTTTTTGCTGGGGCAGTTTTCTGCAAGAGGAATGGTGTTGTGAACAACAACTTCCTTCAGAACGCTGTTATCAATACGCTCAAATGCACTGCCGGAAAGAACGCCGTGAGTTGCGCAGGCGTATACTTCCTTAGCGCCGCCAACCTCAACAAGTGCATTGGCTGCGTTGCACAGGGAGCCGGCAGTATCAATCATATCATCATACAGAATGCAAGTTTTACCCTTTACATCGCCGATTACGTTCATAACCTCGCTGACATTTGCTTTCTGACGGCGCTTATCCACAATGGCAAGACCCATATGCACCTTTGCAGCAAATGCACGGGCGCGGGCAACGGAGCCGACATCGGGAGAAACGACTACGAAGTTATCGTGATCGTACTTGTCCTCGGGGAACTTATCCAGATAGTAATTAACAAAAGTGGGGTTGCCCAGCAGGTGGTCAACAGGAATATCGAAGAAGCCCTGAATCTGCGCTGCGTGCAGGGCCATAAGCAGCACACGGTCAGCGCCGGCTGCAGTAATCATATTGGCAACAAGCTTTGCGGAGATGGGATCGCGGCTGTTTGCCTTTCTGTCCTGACGGGCATAGCCAAAGTAGGGGATTACAGCAGTAATACGACCTGCAGAGGCGCGGCGGCAGGCATCGATCATAACCAGCAGCTCCATCAAATGGTCATTGACAGGCTTGCAGGTGGACTGAATCAGAAAGACATCGCAGTTACGGACAGTTTCTTCAAGGCTGACAGAAGCTTCACCGTCGGAAAATGTTTTAACAGTACCCTTGCCCATAGGAATGCCCAATTCCTTACAGACATTCTGTGCGAACTCAGGGTTTGAGTTACCGCAAAAAATTTTGATTTGTTCTCCGTAAGCAACCATTCGGAATACCTCACTTCATCATATCTATATTTCAGCTCAATGAACACTATGAGCCATTGTGAAAATATTATACCATTAATTACCTGATAAAATCAACACCGAACTCAAACAAATACCAACAAAAAAATTTCAAAATCCAGCCTCTGCATCATCATTTTGACAGGAATAAAGGCGGGCTGGGGACAAGACGAAATTTTGTTTGAATTTGTGCTTGTGTAAGCGGCGAAAATGTGGTATACTGTAGGGTACGAAAAAACAGGCGGGAGAGTGCTATGAACGACAAGATTCAAATTCGGGGCGCAAGAGAAAATAACCTGAAAAATGTGGATATAACTATTCCCAGAGACAAGCTGGTGGTATTTACGGGCATCTCCGGCTCGGGAAAATCCAGCCTTGCCTTTGATACAATTTTTGCAGAAGGACAGCGGCGCTACGTTGAGAGCTTAAGTTCCTACGCACGCCAGTTTCTGGGACAAATGGACAAGCCGGACGTAGACGCTATCGACGGCTTATCGCCTGCCATTTCCATTGATCAGAAAACTACCTCCAAAAACCCCCGTTCCACTGTGGGTACTGTTACGGAAATTTACGATTACCTGCGCTTGCTGTGGGCAAGAGTGGGCATACCCCATTGTCCCAAGTGCGGCAAAGAAATTGTGAGACAGACAATCGACCAGATTGTTGACCGGATTGAAAAGCTGGGTGAAGGTACACGTTTTGTGGTACTATCTCCCATTGTTCGCGGGAAGAAAGGTGAACATGCAAAACTTTTGGAGGATGCGCGGAAAAGCGGCTTCTCCCGTGTGCGGATTGATGGCGTTTTGTATGACCTGAACGAACAGATTTCCTGCGAAAAGAATAAAAAGCACACCATTGAACTTGTGGTAGACAGACTGGTGATTCGCGAGGGTCAGCGGCGCCGCTTGACCGACTCGGTGGAAACTGCCTGCAGCCGATCCGGCGGTATGGTGGTCATTCATTTACCGGACACCGATGAGGAAATCGCATTTTCTCAGAATTATGCCTGTGAGGAGTGCGGCGTCAGTCTATCAGAGCTGGAGCCTGTTATGTTCTCTTTCAATAATCCGGCAGGCGCCTGTCATGCCTGTACAGGACTGGGTTTTCAGCTGATTGCCGACGAGGATTTGGTGATTCCCGATAAGAATAAATCTATTTTTGACGGCGCAATTCAAGCGTCCGGCTGGAGCAGCGCAAGAACGGATTCTATTTTCAGAATGTACTTTGAAGCGCTGGCACAGAAATATCATTTCAGCCTGACTGTTCCTGTAAAGGATTTACCCAAAGAGGCTATGCAGGTAATTCTATACGGCACCGGCGAAGAGAAACTGCGTATGACGTATAACCGCGGTAACGGAATGGGTGTGCTGGAGCAGCCCTTTGAGGGTATTCTCAATAATATCAGCCGCCGCTTCAGAGAAACGCAGTCCGATGCGGCCAGAAAAGAACTGGAAGAGTGTATGGCAACGGCACCCTGTCCTTGCTGTAACGGCGACCGGCTATCGGAGATAGCAAGGGCAGTAACTGTTGGCGGTATCGGCATTATGGATTTCTGCCGTTTCAGTGTAAAGCAGGCGCTGTCGTTTATGGAAAATTTGCAGTTGAGCGGAAATATGGCGCTGGTTGCAGAGCAGATTATAAGAGAAATTACCGCACGCCTGCGCTTTTTGATGGACGTGGGACTGCAGTATCTGACTCTGAACCGCGCATCTGCCACCTTGTCCGGCGGTGAAAGTCAACGGATTCGGCTCGCAACCCAAATCGGCTCCTCGTTAATGGGCGTGCTGTATATTCTGGACGAGCCTTCCATCGGCCTGCACCAGAGAGATAACGATAAGCTTCTGGAAACGCTGAAAAAGCTGCGGGATCTTGGCAACACTCTGATCGTCGTTGAACACGATGAGGATACAATGCGCGCTGCAGATTATATCGTCGATGTAGGTCCGGGTGCCGGTGTCCACGGTGGCGAAATCGTTGCAGCAGGTACGCTGGAGGAGATTGTTAACGTACCCGATTCTGTTACCGGTCAGTATCTGTCCGGCGTTAAGAAGATTCCTGTTCCTGCAACAAGACGCAAGGGCAACGGACAATCTATAACGGTACAGGGCGCGCTGGAGAATAACCTCAAGGATATCGATGTTACAGTGCCGCTGGGAACACTGACCTGTGTAACCGGTGTATCCGGCTCCGGCAAATCCAGTCTGGTCGGCGAGGTGCTGAATAAAACACTTCTGAGCAAACTCAATCACGCCCGCACCAGACCGGGCGCCTGCAGACATATTGCCGGCCTTGAGCACCTGGATAAGGTGATTGACATTGACCAGAGCCCCATTGGCAGAACACCGCGCTCCAATCCTGCCACATATACCGGTATGTTTACAGATATACGCGACCTGTTTGCTTCTACAAATGATGCAAAAATCCGCGGATACAACTCCGGCCGGTTTTCCTTTAATGTAAAGGGAGGCCGTTGCGAGGCCTGTAACGGCGACGGAATGATTAAAATCGAAATGCATTTTCTTGCCGATGTCTATGTGCCCTGTGAGGTTTGCCGCGGACAGCGCTATAATCGCGAAACCCTGGAAGTCCAGTACAAGGGCAAAAATATTTCACAAGTATTGGATATGACAGCAGATGAAGCGGTTGAATTCTTCGAAAACCTGCCGAAAATTCGGCGGAAAGCCCAGACTCTGGTGGAGGTTGGCTTGGGTTACGTGAAACTGGGACAGTCCAGTACCACGCTTTCCGGCGGCGAGGCGCAGCGGGTAAAGCTGGCAACGGAGCTTGCCAGGATATCAACCGGTAGAACAATTTATATTCTTGATGAGCCTACAACCGGCTTACACGCAGCAGATGTGGACAAGCTGATTAATGTGCTGCAGCGGCTGGTAGACTTGGGTAATACTGTTCTGGTGATTGAACACAACCTTGATGTGATTAAGACAGCGGACTATATTATTGACCTGGGTCCTGAGGGCGGAGATGCAGGCGGATTTGTTGTTGCAGCAGGTACGCCTGAAGAAGTTGCTGCTGTTGAGGAAAGTTATACCGGTAAATACCTGAAAACTTATCTGGAGCAGAAATAATTATCGCAATACACCTGCGGTGGCAAAATATCGGAAAGCTCCAGAAGACAATGTTCAACGCCGCCGGCATAATCAATACGCATTGCCGGCTTCCCTTTGCCGCGGCAGGAGAGGGTCAGCGTCAGCGTTGTACGCAGCCTGCCGTCGGATAACATATCGGTAAAAACAGCGCCTGCGTGGCGTTTGGCAGCCACCTGCGCCCATTTGATAGTCGTTTGCTGCGCGGACCTGCTGCCGATAACAGAAAGACGAAATAAGTCTGCGTGCATTGCAACCCGCGCCGTTATTTTGCAACCTGCCTGCGTGCAGTAGAGCGCAAGCAAATTGTAGATTCCGCGCTCAAGCAGCTGACTGTCCACACTGCTGAAAACCGGTGTGTCAGGGACATCAAATTCAAGGGTAATTCCTGCATATTTCAAAAATATGCCGGCTTTTTCAAGAGTTTCGTAAATAAAAGAGGATAGGTTTATGATTTCGGGCTGGTGTATTGGTTGGTCGGTCATATTACCGATTAACCTGTGAAGTCTGTATATATTACGGCGAATTCTGCCTGCTGCTTCAGCCGGCAGGGTGGGAATTATCGACTCGCAAAGTGCGGACAAATCACATAGGCAGCTGCGCAGCAAGGGGATTTCCTGCTGCAGCGCGTTACGTTCACATTTCATATGGCGCCTCCCTAAGCCCTATGGTGTGCAGTTTTTGGGAAACATTACGTCGGAAAAGCACCAGGTAAAGATTGGAAGAAAAAAACCTAGCAAAGGAAAGAAAGAGGGAATAGTATGTCAATTCATAACGGACACCGACAGCGGTTAAAGCACAGGTTTCGCCAAGAGGGACTTGAGCATTTTGATGACCTGCATATTTTAGAATTGCTGCTGTTCTATTGCGTGCCGCGGCAGGATACAAATCCGCTTGCCCACCGACTGCTGGATAAATTCGGAACACTCTCTCAGGTACTGGAAGCAACGGCTGAGGAACTGGAAAAGGTGGAGGGAATCGGCGAGAATGTATCTACATTTCTTTCGTTAATCCCTGCTGTTAACCGTGCCTACCAAATCCGGCGGGAGCAGAATGTGAATATTATCACAAATCTGGAGGAGGCAGGGGAATATCTGTTTCCCTATCTTGCAGGTTTGCGGAATGAAAATGTGTATATGCTTTGCCTTGATGTGAAGGGAAAAGTGCTGTGCTGTAAAAAGCTGGGAGAAGGCAGTATCAACTCTGCCACAGTACCTGTTCGACGGATTGTTGAGGTCGCCCTTAATGCCAATGCCAGTGATGTGATTCTGGCGCACAATCACCCCGGAGGACTTGCAATTCCGTCGGCGGAGGACGTTAGCACCACACTAAGTGTTGCGGCGGCTCTGCGGGCGGTAGACATTGAACTTGCCGACCATATCGTTGTATCGGATAATGAGTTTATTTCTCTGGCGCTTTCCGGGTATTACCAATCCAGTCAAAGCGGAATTGTCCGATGATATAGGGGAATACTACTATGCAACAGCAAAAAATTGGAATCTCTGTTAATAACCTGTATTCCGTTGCGATTGAAGATGTAATCGCCCTGATTGCGGAGACCGGTTTTGATGCCATATCTCCAACCTGGGGAAATACAGTTCCTTTACCGCAGGTGGTAAAGGCTGCTGAAAAGAGGGGGCTGCAGCTACAATCTCTGCACGCGCCGTTTAACCATATTGCAGCGCTGTGGGAAGACACACCGGCATCAGAAAGTGCGCTTGACGAATTGAGTTGCGCGCTGAATGATTGTATTAATTACCGTATTCCTGTAATGGTTGTCCACGGCTGGATTGGCTTTACATACGATACAAAACCCAATCAATTTGGCATCTGTAATTTTGAAAAGCTGGCAAACAAGGCAGGCAAAAATGGTGTGAAGATTGCCATTGAAAATACAGAAGGCACAGAGTTTTTGTCTTATCTAATGCATCATTTTGCCGGTGATGAAACAGTGGGTTTTTGCTGGGATTCGGGGCACGAACAGTGTTATCACCCCGATAAAAAACTGCTGAACGAATACGGAAACCGGTTGATAATGACCCATTTGAATGATAATATGGGCATTTCCAATCTGGACGGTAGAATTTCATCGGTAGATGACCTGCATCTGCTGCCGTACGATGGAACAATCGACTGGGATTCCAATATTCATATGCTTAAAAATGCAAAACACCAGGAAATTCTGAATTTTGAACTGAAAATCCAGTCAAAACCCGGCAGACACGAAAATGACCGCTATCAGCAAATGCCGCTTCGGCAATATTTTGCTCTGGCGTACGAAAGAGCCTGTAAAATTTCGACCCGTTATAAATGTTCAGATAAGTGAGGTGAGGATATATGGACAAGTTTCAGCTTGTATCAAACTATAGGCCTACCGGCGATCAGCCTAAGGCGATTGAAAAACTGGTAGCAGGCTGCAAAAATGGACTGCAGGAGCAGACGCTTCTGGGCGTAACCGGCTCGGGTAAGACCTTTACTATGGCAAACGTGATTGCGCAGCTGAACCGTCCCACGCTGGTGCTTGCCCATAATAAAACCCTCGCCGCCCAGCTATGCTCTGAGTTTCGCGAATTTTTTCCTAATAACGCAGTTGAGTATTTTATATCCTACTACGATTATTATCAACCGGAGGCGTATATCGCCCATACAGATACCTATATTGAGAAGGATTCTGCGGTTAATGAGGAAATTGTCCGCCTTCGCCACAGTGCGACCTCGGCTTTGTTTGAAAGGCGGGACGTGATTGTAGTGTCCTCTGTCAGCTGCCTGTACGGATTGGGCGACCCCATTGATTACAAAAGTATGGTAATTTCGCTGCGCGTTGGTAAAACCCATGCAATGGACGCAGTGCTCAGAAAGCTGACGGAAATCCGGTATGAACGCAACGATTTGGATTTTTCCAGAAATAAATTCCGTGTGCGTGGAGATACACTGGAAGTGTACCCCGCATATTGGACCGGCAGAGCAATTCGCGTAGAGTTTTTTGGTGATGAAGTGGACCGGATTGCGGAAATCAACGCTGTTTCCGGTATGGTAGAGCGCTATATTGACCACGTGGCGATTTATCCTGCCAGCCATTATGTTGCCTCCAGAGAAAAAATGGAACGTGCGATGCAGGAAATTCGGCTGGAATGTGATGCGCAGGTTGCCTGGTTCCGTGAAAACAATAAACTTCTGGAAGCGCAGAGGATTGCGCAGCGGACAGCCTATGATCTGGAGATGCTGACAGAGATTGGCTTTTGTACCGGCATAGAGAACTACTCCCGCGTGATTCAAGGCAGAAAACCCGGCACACCGCCTACAACGCTGCTGGATTATTTCCCGAAGGACTTTCTGCTGTTTGTGGACGAGAGCCACGTTACAATTCCACAATGCCGCGCTATGTACGCAGGCGACAGGAGCAGAAAAGACGCGCTGGTTAATTACGGATTCCGTTTACCTTCTGCCTATGACAACCGGCCTTTGAATTTTGAAGAATTTGAAGGAAAGCTTAACCAAACCATCTATGTTTCTGCAACTCCTGCGGAATATGAGCTATCTCGTTCCGGACAGACAGTGGAGCAAGTTATTCGCCCGACAGGACTTTTAGACCCTCAGGTGGAGGTAAGACCTATAGAAGGGCAGATAGATGACCTGATAGGGGAAATTAATAAAAGAACAGCGAAGGACGAGCGCGTACTTGTAACCACGCTTACAAAAAAGATGGCCGAGGATTTAACCACCTATCTCAGAAAGGCGGGAATCCGAGTGCGTTATATGCACTCCGATATTGGCGCAATGGAGCGAATGGAGATTATCAGAGACCTGCGTATGGCAAAATTTGATGTACTTGTTGGTATCAATCTGCTGCGTGAAGGCCTGGACCTGCCTGAAGTGAGTCTGGTTGCAATACTGGACGCGGACAAAGAGGGCTTTTTGCGTTCACGTACCAGCTTGATTCAGACCATTGGCCGTGCTGCCAGAAATGCGGAGGGTCTGGTGATTATGTATGCCGACGTAATTACCCAGTCTATGGAATCGGCGATAACGGAAACAAAACGCCGCCGGGAAATCCAGCAGGCCTATAACAGCGCCAACGGCATTACACCGAAAACAATTCGTAAATCTGTGAGAGACCTGATAGAAATTTCCTCCTCCACAGCGGAGCGAAGGGGACGTTCCGGAATAAAGATGACAAAGGCGGAAAAGGAAAAAGAAATCGCGCGTCTTGAAAGACAGATGAAAGAAGCGGCAAAGATGATGGAATACGAGTATGCGGCAATACTGCGTGATCAGATTGTTGAGTTACGAGGACAATAAAAAAACGGCGTGCTGAAGCACGCCGCTTTTTTATTCAGATATATAGGTGAATCGGGGACCGGAGTATCCGTCTTTTTCAACATACGCAAGCCACATATGAGCAGGTCGCACCCAAAGACCGCCTTCGCCGTACAGAGCCTGATACACAACCATCGGCTCCAGCGTTTCTGAGTGCTTGGCAACGCCAATCAGACGGTACATACCGCCTTTGAAATGGCGATAAACGCCAGGTTTTATTTCTACGGAATTTACCATACGGGAACTTCTCCGCGTGAGCTATCCAGCACAGATGCTGCATCAAACATACCCTCAAACCAGTCGGCGTGATGGGCAAGCGTAGCGCCTGTTACCATAATGCGTCCCTGGCGGGTATAGTCATTGGTCATAACTGCCCAGGGGGTATTGCCGCTGCAGAAGCCTACATAGTGCTTTAGACCCTGGGATTTCAGGAACTCGTAAACCTCGCCGGAATATTCGGATTCGGTGGTAATGTCGGACATCTGCGCAAAGACAATGGTATCAAGCTGACCGATAATTGGCACAACTTCCTGATTCCACGCATTCATATCCGCCTGAATCTCTGCAAGACCGCATTCGCCGTAAGCAATGTTTTCGTAGGTGTAGAAGGCAAGCTCGTATCCGTTTTCCACCAGCTTTGCTGCGACTGCGCCTGCCTGCTCCACGTCTGCGTCATAGCATTCCTGTCCAAACAATTCAGCAGCATCGGGGTGCGTGCGGTAGCCGAGCAGACCGTTATAACCGGTCAGTGCCAAGACGGCGCGGGCGCCTCTGTAGGAGAAGTCGGGGTGCTCCTTAATGAAGTTTTCCAGCAGAGGTACAAAATCGTAGTTGCCGGTAACTGTCTGCCCGTAGGCATCTACCATTTCGCAGGTAAAACCGTCTGCATCAAGAATCAGCTTGCTGGCAAATCCGCCGCCGTTTGCGTCGGGGATTTTGTCATAATCGCTGTCGATAAGGTAATAGTTATAGTTGACATTTGTCTGGGTCAGCATTAAGGGCTTTTTCCCTGCGGGCAGGTAGAGGGTGTTTGCGGTGTATGTGGTAGTACCCTCGTTATCCGTCTGTGCGGTAAACACATCATCGGTGCTGACAAGAACGTAGCCGTTGTTGTAAAGCTGCTGCAAAATTGCGTAGAATTCACTTGTGGTAATGAAATTCCGATTAAAGGAATCACCGTAAACCTCGTGAGAATAGGCTCTCGTGGGGTCAGCAATCAGCAGCTGGAAGGACAGATTGACTACCTGACTGGGGTCCGCCCATACCACCATTTGATTCTGCGCTTCGGTATATGCGTTTATTGCAGCAGTCAGGTTCGGATATTCTTCCATAGGACCGCTGAACTGATTGAGCAGGTTGATAGCACCAGCATAGTCATAGGTACTAGCCAACACGTCGGCTTCCACCAGTAACTGCTGCGCCTCCTGCGACAGCCGCAGATATTCTTCTTCCTGCGCAATAGAGGCTTCGATTTGCTCCTGCTTAGCAAGATTCTTTCTTTGTACTCCACGGGTAATCGAGCCAATGATAAAGACAAGAATCATTACAATAGCAACGCCTGCGATAATTACAGGCAGATATGCCTCTTTAAATATTTCTATTTTGGTTTTCTTTCTGCGCCGAGGGTTGACCGGTCGGGATTGTTCGTAGTTTTGTTCCATAATTCGCACCCCTTTTCCTGTAAATCACACATATTATAACCCCAACACCGGAAAAATGCAAGCAAAAGCGCACCTTAGACTTAAGCCCTTATTTGCATTCTTGCATTTTGCTGCGCTTTGCGGTATGATACACTAAGAAACACAAAACAGGCAGGGATTATGATGGAGAAAATTACAAGCTTTACAATCGACCATATCCGCTTACAGCCGGGATTGTATGTATCGCGAAAAGACAAGGTTGGTAATGAAACGGTTACAACCTTTGATTTGCGTATAACCAATCCTAACGAGGAGCCGGTTATGAATACGGCGGAAGTCCACACCATTGAACATCTGGCGGCGACCTTTTTGCGTAATAACAGCTGTTGGAAAGATAAGGTGCTGTATTTTGGCCCTATGGGTTGCCGTACCGGATTCTATCTGCTACTGGCAGGCAATTATGAAGGTAAGGACGTAAAAGACCTTTTGCTGGACTGCTTTACGTTTATTGCTGAATATGACGGCGAGGTGCCGGGCGCAAGCGCAAAGGACTGCGGAAATTATCTGGATATGAATCTGCCTATGGCGCGATTCTGGGCAAAGCGCTATATGCAGCTGCTTGAGAATATAAAGCCTTGTCAAATGGAGTATCCAAAGTAAGGAGAGAAATATGAAACTTGGAATTATCGGCGCAATGACCATTGAAGTTGACACGCTGAAAAGTCAGCTGCAAGATTTGCAGATTGAAAATATTGCCGGAATGGAATTTTATCAGGGAATTTTATGCGGTGAGTCCTGCGTAGTGGTGCAGTGCGGAGTTGGAAAAGTCAATGCTGCAATGTGCGCGCAGATTCTTTGCACCGCATTCGGTGTTACCCACATTATTAACACCGGAGTTGCCGGCTCACTAAATGCAGCGCTGGATATCTGTGATTTCGTTGTCAGCAAGGAAGCAATTTACCACGATTTTGATTGCCACTCCATTAATCCAAATTATGTCTGCGGACAGGTACCCGGATTGCCGGTGCGGGCATTTCCTGCGGACGTTGTGATGGCACAGTGTGCAATGGAGGCGGTATTGCAGGCAGCAGGAAAGCAGGCGCAGCTTGGTACAGTTGCCAGCGGCGACCAGTGTATCTGCCAGCATGAGCAAAAACAGAAAATTATTGAAAACACAGGCGCGTTGTGTACGGAAATGGAAGGCGCTGCGATTGCCCATACAGCGTGGAGAAATCAGGTGCCTTTTGTAATTTTACGCGCAATTTCCGATAAGGCAGATAACTCTGCCCATATGGATTATCCTGCCTTTGAAGTGATGGCAGCGGAAAAATGCGCTGCAGTTGTGCAGGTATTTATCGAAAAAATAAGAGCTCGGGTATAAACCCGGGCTCTTATTTTTTATATTGGAACGTTTGCTCCGTATGCGCGGTAACAGCATAAGTAGCGCCCTCAACAGAATGCTTGCTGCGATAGAGGACTGCGTAATCTACCGGCAGGCAGCTATCTTTTTCTATTGTGATGCTGCAGGTTAATTCCTCAGTTTCGTAGGCGGTTGCAAGTGTATGCATCAGTGCAGAATCCTGATAAAGAATCTGGCTGATATTGCTGCACAGCAGCTCAGAAAGTTCCTGTGATGCTGTAAAGTGTAAAGTCAGTTGCTCTTGCGATTGGTCTACTTTGACGTCTGTAATATACTGGGGCGTAATGATGTTTCCCAGAAGCTTATCCCTGCAGTAGGTCTGCATTTTCTGCAGTGTAACTTCGTCCTCCGGTGTTTGCTGCGCACCATCAACAATGAGCGAGTATGCTCCTTGCTGATAGGATTCTTCCTGGCGACGGTCTGTGATTACACTGCTGCGGCTGTAATCAGTAACAACCAGCTGCGTGTCGATGACAGCAGCAAAATCTGTTCGGTTATCTATTTGCAGGTGCGTTACTTCCTGCCGGTTTACTGTGCTTAGCTGGCTGTCAATGATATCTGTAATCACAGAGTCGACAAAATGCGCTTTTTCAAGTGCAACGCAGGCTTTCTCCAGGAGAATCGGCGCCATAATATTGTTAATTTGCGTGTATTCGCCGGTATCCGGAACGGTGATTTTAACGGAATCGGGATTGTAATCCGGCCACACAAAGAAACACTCTGTGATTGTTTTGCCGTTTTGCTGATACTGCAGGTTATACCGCACCATTCGCAGCTGATTTTGTTTTGTAAAAACAGCAAAACCGTTGGAGGAAATCATTTGTTTTGATTCGGTATCTGCCCACTTTTCAACGTGCGCTGGCTCTGTAAAAAGAAGCGCACTGCAGCCGTGAATTTGCTTAGCTTCAATGCCGGTGTAGATATCGGTCTCCAGTAGTTTTGCGGGCGGAAATTGCACAGAAAAGTCCTCGAAGGACATTGGGCTGGAGAAATTTCCGTTTTCCATTAACAGGTATGCTGTTTCGTCTGCATAGGTGGCAGTGAAGGTTACCTCGCTACCTGGGCCGAGGATCTGCTGCTCAATGCGTGCGTGCGTTTCGTCCTGCAACAGAATTTGCTGACAGGAGGACTCCAGTGTGTAGTAGCCGTCATATTGAACGCGCTTGATGTAATTAACGCGGTATGAAACGGTCTCCTGCTGTGTTAATGACGGGATTTCCCGGTTATATAAATCCGTCAATCCTGCAGCATCTTTAACAGGGGCTTTGTCGACTGATAGAAGAATGCACACGGTAAGTAATATTAGGAAAAGAACAGCCGAAATAATAAAAATATGTTTGCGCTTCATAGGTTGCTCCTTTCTTGATGATAGGTATATTATATCAGTTTTTCCTCTCAAGTCAAACGTTTCACACGCAAAAACGCCACCGCGAGGTGGCGTTTTGCATAAAACTTAAACATTATCGAAATTATGGATCCAGTCAGCTTTCAGGAAATAGACCAGAAATGCGATGCTGCTGCAGGTCCAGGTAATGGGATACGCCCAGGAGACGGTGGTCAATTCGTTTACCCTCTGTACCGCCAGAGAAATGTAAGTAACGCGAAGTAAACACCAGCAGCTGAGCATTACGACCATAGGAACAGCCGATTTTCCTGCGCCACGGAGAATACCTGCGATGCTGTGAGAAAATGCCAGCAGGAAGAAGAATAGGGAGATTGTACGCATATGCATTGTTCCAAAACGGATAACGTCCGGCGCATCGTTGAAAATTGAGATAAGCTGCGGCGCAAAGAAATAAAACACAACGCCTACAACTTCCGCCAGTAATGTACAGCAAATAATGCCGAAACGGACACCGGTCTTGACTCTGTCGTGCTGCTTGGCGCCCAGATTCTGACCGACAAAGGTAGATAGCGCCTGCGCAAAGCAGGTAATTGGCAAAAATGCAAAACCCTCCAGTTTGGAGTAGGAGCCGCAGCCTGCCATAGCGGCTTTGCCAAAGCTGTTAATATTAGACTGCACAAATACATTTGCCAGCGCAATTACGGAGTTTTGGATACCGGTGGGCAGACCGTAGCGAACAATCTCTTTCAGACAGTCCCAGTGCAGACGAACTTTCTTCAAAATTAACCGGTGCGGGCCATCGCAGCGCAGCAGCCGCTGCAGGCAGAGTATGGCGCTGACACATTGGGATATGGTGGTAGCAATTGCTGCGGCGCCAACGCCCCAACGGAATACGCCAACAAACACAAGGTCAAGAACGATGTTTGTAAAGCTTGCCGCAATCAGATAATAAAGAGGGTGTTTGCTGTCGCCAACTGCGTGTAATATACCCACAAAAATATTATACAGTGTCATAAAAATGCCGCCGCATAAGTAAAGACGCATATAGGTAACGGAGTTGGGCATAACGTCTGCAGGCGTACCCATCCAGCGTAGTATGGTAGGGGAGAAGGTAACGCCAAATACAGTCAGCACAACGCCGGCGATCAGACCGAAAGCAACATTTGTGTGGACCGTTCTGCTCAGCATTTTATAGTCGCCTGCGCCGTAACAGCGGGCAATAACAATACCGGCGCCCATAGCTACGCCATTAAGAAATCCCACCAACATAAATATCAGGCTGCCGGAGGAACTTACTGCTGCAAGCGCCTCTTCACCCAAGAAGTTACCTACAACCCAGGCGTCAAAGGTGTTATACAGTTGTTGAAAAACATTGCCTAAAAATACAGGAAGTGCAAAATAGACAATGCTTTTGAAGATGGGGCCTTCTGTAAGGCTGCGGTTTGTGGTAGTCAAGAAAGACACTTCCTTTTTTCTGTATTAGATATACTATATCACACTTTTTTCAAAATGCAAAGGTCATCATATCAGAATTTTATCCCGGAAGTACTCTTGACAAAAACTGCGTCAGCGGCTATAATCGCAACGTAACATCTGGGCTTGTAGCGCAGCTGGGAGCGCACCACATTCGCATTGTGGGGGTCGGGAGTTCGAATCTCCTCAAGTCCACCAGTGGCAAGCTGCCACACCCAATCCGCCCAAGCGCGTGCAAATCTAAAGTTTGCACCACTGGACGTGCGTTCGGTGCTGTGCGGTATGCTTCACCAAAAGAAAAAGCCACCCAATCGGGTGGCTTTTTTCTGTTATTAACCTAACATTACATCTAAAAGCATCATTGTTGCAAAGCCAAGGATAATGCCAGCAGTTCCTGTGTAGGGGTGAATGTGGCGATTGTGCTGCGCTTCGGGGATTAGCTCGTGTACCGCCACAAGAATCATTGCACCTGCAGCAAAGGAGAGGGCGTAGGGTAGAATTGCTTCCATATAAACAACAAGCGCAGCGCCGATGACACCTGCAACCGGCTCAACCATACCGGAAGCCTGACCGATAAAGAAGCTTTTTCTGCGAGAACAGCCTTCTCTGCGCAACGGCAGAGAAACGGCAGCACCCTCCGGAAAATTTTGCAGACCGATTCCAATTGCAACCGATACTGCACTAATGAATGCTTCAGGCGAATGGTTTTGCTGAGAAAGAGCGCCGAACGCCACACCGACTGCCAACCCTTCCGGTATGTTATGGAGGGTAATGGAAAGGGTGAGCATAATGATTCGGTTAATTTGTGCGTTGATTTTTTTACTTTCCTTGCCTGTGCCGTTTCTTAAATAGGCAACAATTTTATCTGAGCACCACATAAAAGCAGCGCCAAACATAAATCCCATTGTTGCAACAATGTATGCCGGTACTAGAGAATTCGCTTCCGCACGTTCAATAGCTGGCTGCAACAGCGACCAGAAACTGGCGGCAATCATAACACCGGAGGCAAATCCCAGCATAAAATTCATCACTCTTTGTTTGGGTGATGAAAAAAAGACTACAGTTGCAGCCCCCAATGCAGTAACAAACCACGTACCCAGTGTTGCAATCAGCGCAAGTAGGACAAAATGATTCATATTGCTCTCCATTTCAGGGGTGTTTTGTAAGGACAGACGCCGTAATTTGAAGCAACACCCCTATTTTCAGTATATGGAGCATTAAAAACCTGGTGCAAAGAGTTTTTGTCAATAAAAAAACAGGACTGGGAGTTACCCAATCCTGTGTTTTTGGTCGGAGTGTCGGGATTCGAACCCGAAGTAATGCAGCACTGCGTGCGCATTACATACGGCGTATGCCCCCACTCGCTCTGCGCTGCGCGCAAACCGCTCGGGGATGGCAACCAAGAGGCCTCGGGTTTTATCAATAAAAAAACAGGACTGGGAATTACCCAATCCTGTGTTTTTGGTCGGAGTGTCGGGATTCGAACCCGAGGCCTCTTGGACCCGAACCAAGCGCGATACCAAACTTCGCCACACCCCGATAGCCAAGTAATTATAGTTAAAATTTTAACTGTTGTCAAGTCCTATCGGAGTAATCGTATTATTTCTGTAATTTCCTGATATGATGATACAGGAGGGGATAGGTATGGGTTACCGAATTGAGTATGAGCCGGAGCTTAACAAAAAGTATCCTAAAAAATCGCAGCTGCGTCCTTTACATATTGCTGTTGTGTGCATTGCGGTGATTGGGCTGGTTGTATTGCTATCGTCCGGAGAAAATAGGCTACAGATTTTAATGACACCTGATGATGCAGCGGCATTTAATAATATGGTGGACAATGTACGTGCAGGCACGTCCATACAAGAAGCAATTACCGCGTTTTGCAGGGAGATACTTTACAGTGCAGGGTAAAAGTACAGTCAGCATACACGCAGATTTCTGTATTTTTATGGCGCTGCTGCTCTTAATTATACCGCTAAAATGGGGGATTTCCTGGATATTTGCGGCTGTGGTACACGAGCTTTTTCACTACATTGCGTTGCGGCTGTCAAAGGTCGATGTGTATGCTGTCCAAATTACTGCAAAGGGCGCAACAATGGAAACATCGCCTTTTACCGGTAGCAGCGAGGTGTTTTGCGCGCTGGCAGGACCTGCAGGCAGCCTGTTGCTGCTGTCTATTGGAAGCTACGCGCCCAGAGTTGCGCTGTGCGCGTTTTTGCAAGGAGCGTATAATTTGCTGCCAATATACCCGTTAGACGGCGGCAGGGCGCTCCGGTGGGGCTTACACAGGCTTTTTCCCATTAAGGCAGAAGTTATACTGCGCATAATAAACGTTGCCGCCGTTAGCGTATTACTTGCGCTAAGCATATATGCAGCGATTTGCTTAGGTATTGGTCTGCTGCCTCTATTTATGGTTATAGGTCTTTTTTATAAGAACAAATACGTAAATTATCCTTGCAAAGCCTCATATAAAAGAGTACAATAATTGGGAAGAACTATGCGAGGTACGGATATGACCGAGATGCTGAAAAGAATACTTCCCACTGTACAAAAACCCAGCCGTTACACCGGTGGCGAATTTAACGAAATACAAAAAGATATCGCAAAGACACGGGTGCATATTGCATTTTGTTTTCCGGATACCTATGAAATTGGTATGTCCAATATTGGTATGCGGATACTCTACGGCGTTATGAACAAAATGGACGGTGTCTGGTGTGAGCGTGTGTTCTATCCCTGGGGGGATATGGAAGAGGCGATGCGCCAGCACAATTTGCCGCTGTGGTCATTGGAAAGCAAGACTGCCGTAAAAGACTTTGATATGATTGCTTTTACAATCGGCTACGAAATGTGCTACACAAACATCATAAATATGCTGCTGCTTGCCGGTGTGCCGCTGCACGCAAAAGACAGACACAGCCTTAATAATATGGTATTTGCCGGCGGCGTATGTACTTTTAATCCGGAGCCGCTTGCCGACTTTGTAGACTTTTTCTCCATTGGAGAAGGCGAGGAGATTACACCGCAGATTGTGGCGCTGTATGATAAGGCAAAAGCGGAAGACTGGACAAAATCACAGTTTTTGAAAGAAGTGGCAAAAATACCCGGCATTTATGTACCGTCTTTTTATCAGCACACGTATAATGAAGATGGCACTTTAGCATCGGTTACCGCAGCGGAAGATGCTCCCGTTAAAGTTACGAAGCGCATTGTTGCGGATTTAGACAGCGCTTATTATCCAACAAAAACAATCGTACCTTCAACAGAGATTGTCCACGATAGGGCGAATCTGGAAGTTTTTCGCGGCTGTATCCGTGGCTGCAGATTCTGCCAGGCAGGTTTTTCCTGCCGTCCGGTGCGAAAAAAGAGCGCAGAAGTACTGTTCCGCCAGGCTGTGGAAACACTGGAGGATTCCGGCCATAATGAAATCACACTGGCAAGCCTGTCCACATCTGACTACCGCCAGTTGCCGGAATTGATGGATTTATTGATTCCTTACTGTGAAGAAAACAAAGTGAGTCTGTCAGTTCCGTCCTTGCGTGCAGACAATTTTACCAACGAGCTGATGCATAAGCTGCGTTCTCTTAGGAAAAGCGGACTTACATTTGCGCCGGAGGCAGGCACACAGCGACTGCGCGATGTAATCAATAAAAATCTGACCGAAGAAGAAATCCTTAGTGGCTGCGCAAATGCGTTTGCCGGTGGTTGGAGTAATGTAAAGCTTTACTTTATGCTTGGACTTCCCACTGAAACAGATGAAGATGTTCTGGGAATCGCAGAGCTGGTGTATAAGATTATTAATCTCTGGAAAGAAAAAGCCACCAACAAGAAAAGGGGACTGCGTATCCACGTTGCAACGGCATTTTTTGTACCTAAGCCCCATAAGCCTTTCCAGTGGGAAAAGCAAATCACACCGGAGGAATATTTGCGGCGGTGCAAGCTTTTGAAGGACCATTTTTATTCAAAGTCCATAGAATATAACTATCACACACCGCAAATCAGCAGACTGGAGGCAGTTGTCGCAAGAGGCGACCGCCGTCTGGGTGCTGTGCTGGAAGCAGCTGCGAAAGGCGGCGCGCGCCTTGACGGCTGGGACGAATATTTCCGTTACGATATCTGGCTGGACGCATTTAAAAAGTGCGGTATCGACCCGAACTTCTACACAACCAGAGGTTTTTCTGAAGAGGAAATATTGCCCTGGGACGTAATTGATGTGGGTGTTTCCAAACGTTTCCTGCAGCAGGAGAGAAAACGGGCTTACGCCGGTACCACCACACCGGACTGCCGCCATCAGTGCAGCGGTTGTGGCGCAAACCGGCTGACAGAGGAGGTGGGCTGTGATGCTTAGGCTTTTGTTTGAAAAGACAGGCGATGCAGTCTGGATTTCTCATCTTGATTTAATGCGTCTGTTCCAGAGGGCGTTCAAGCGGGCAAATCTCCAGTTAACTCACACACAGGGGTTTAATCCAAGACCCTCTGTTTCGATTGCCTTGCCTCTTTCTGTGGGCGTAGAGAGCAGATGTGAGCTGCTGGATTTCTCGTTAGAGGGAGCTGTTCCTCCGTTAAATGAGATTGCAGACCTGTTAAATGAAGCGCTCACTCGCGGCGTACGGGTGCTGCAAGTGTATGAGGGTGGAAAAAAGTTGCGGGAGCTTTCGTATCTGCGCTGCAGATTGATGCTGACGTACGATGCAGGTGTCCCTGCCGGTTTGCCTGAAGCTATCCTGCATTTGTTTGATTCGGAAACCTTGCTTGTACCGAAGAAGACAAAAGGCGGTGTACAGGATCAGGATATCATACCGATGCTCAAGGAAATTAAAATTGAAACAACGGATGAGACCAGCATTGCCCTTGAAGCGCTGGTTTGCTGCCAGAATCCTACGTTAAATCCGATGCAGCTGGTGGAGGCAATCCGTATGCACCTAACAGCGCCGGATTTTGCCCAGTGTTGTAGAATAGAAGTATATGATGCCCAGAATACTATTTTTAGATAAGGAGTGATCGTGTGAAAGTAAATCCGAATTTTGAATTGGAAGAGTGTCCTGTCTGCCGTGGCAGCGGCTTTGTTGTCCACGAGGGCGGCTGGAATGTGCAGGTAGAGTGCGCTGACTGTAGCGCGCACACAGTTTATGTAGAATACACCAGTCCCGACCAGATTCCCGAGGCGGAAAAGCAGGTTGTTTCCCTGTGGAATATGGGAAAAGTAATCCGCGCCGGCGTGGGCGAATAAAAAATTACAGAAATCCTTAAAATAATGCTTGCATTTTTCTGCAAACTGTGCTAATATACTCAAGCGCTTGAAAAACGCAAGCATATATCCGGGTGTGGCGAAGTTTGGTATCGCGCTTGAATGGGGTTCAAGAGGCCTCGAGTTCGAATCTCGACACTCGGACCAAAAAGGAACAGGTTATTGCCTGTTCCTTTTTTTATTTATGCGAACTCGATGCCTCTGTAGATACTCAGCCAAGAAGTAACAGACTTTTGCCTGCTACTTTTAAATTTTTCCTGTGTGCATAATAAGAAAAGCCCTCACCGTGTGGTGAGGGCTTTTATGGCGGAGAAGGAGGGATTTGAACCCTCGATACCCTTTTGGGGTATACACGATTTCCAATCGTGCGCGCTCGGCCAGCTACGCGACTTCTCCAAATATGCGGCAAATCAATGCCAGCCAAAGTATAGTACCTTATTTGTCTGGATTTGTCAAGAGTTAATTTCATTTTTAAGTAGCAGAAAAAATGAAATTCGGCAGCGCTGTCTGCGCCGCCGAAAATATAGGCGTTATTTACCTGCCAAAGCTCTTTCGAGCCATACAGAGCCAAAGTCCAGCGCGGTGTACAGACCGCTCTTTTCGCCCTTTTTCACGATGCGGTCGCGACTTCTTGCAGAGGGGTCGGTCAACTGCAGCTGTACAGATACACGTGTAGCAATATCAGCATCGCCCATTTTCTTCGTTTCCAGAACTTGCAGCATAACAATATGCGTATCTGCCATAGAGCCATAGTAGATTAAATTGTCTTTCCGCATCAGCGGGTGGCCCTTGTACATTAAAACATTCTTTTCCTCAGCCATAGGAACCTCCAATAAAATAAGTCAGAAAGGGAATCAGTTCTTGTCAAACAAATAGCACTGCACCAATTCCTGCAAAAGCTCGTCGCGGTCGATTTTGCAAATCATACTGCGTGCATTGTTGTAATTTGTGATATAGGTAGGGTCTTCTGTCAGCAGATAACCCACAATCTGATTAATAGGATTGTAACCTTTTTCACTTAAGGCGTCGAACACATTACGGAGTGTTAAACGCATATTATCCTTTTCATCGCAGGGAACTGTAAACTTAATCGTATTCTTATTGATTTCCGTCATGAGAGCGACCTCCTTCCGATAGATGGAGCTATTATAGCTTAATTTTTGCAAACTGTAAAGAGTAAAAATGAAATTTTCTGTTCTTAACAGAAAAAGATGTGTGCATATGTGGCGGACAAAGGCATTGACTGGTTGGTTTTGTAATGCTATGATGAAGAAAAATAATTTTTTGAGAAGGCGTGAAATATGCAATTAAAACAACTTACAAAAGAAGATGTTTTCAATTTGTTGCCGGATAGAAATCCCACTGCCCACAAAGGTGATTTCGGTAAGCTCCTGCTGCTGTGCGGCAGCAGAGGTTTCACCGGCGCAGCGGAACTGGCAGCAATGGGCGCACTGCGTTCCGGCGCCGGTCTCGTATATCTGGGTGTTCCTGCGTGTATTTACCCGATTATGGCAACCAAGCTGACTGAGCCGATTGTATTTCCGCTGCCGGACAGCGACGGTACTATGTCTGCAGCTGCTGTTAATGAAATTGTACCACTTTTCGGTAAAATTGACGCGGTGCTGATTGGCTGCGGAATGGGGCAGTCAGAAGGTACGCTTGCGGTAGTAAAAGCTGTGCTTGAACAATTTACCGGTCCTGTGATTCTCGACGCAGATGGCATAAATGTATTGCAGGCGCATAAGGATATTCTGAGGGGACGGACAAACCCTACAGTAATTACACCCCACGCCGGTGAATTTGCGCGTCTGGGAGGCTCCCAGAGCCTTTTACGGGAAGAAGCGGCGGCACAGCTAGCCGGTGATTTGGGTGTGGTTACCTTGCTAAAGGGTCATAACACAATTATCACAGACGGCGTGAACGGATATTGCAATCCCACCGGCAATCCCGGTATGGCTGTGGGAGGAAGCGGTGATTTACTTGCAGGTATTTTGACCTCACTCATCGGTCAGGGGCTGCCTGTATTGGAGGCTGCAGCCTGCAGCGCCTGGTTACACGGTGCGGCAGGGGATGTTTGCGCTGAGCAAATCGGTCAGTACGGTATGCTCCCTAGTGATATGCTGAATGTCTTACCCCGATTACTGAAATAAGGCGGGATTGTATGAAGCGGGTATTTGTGTTGGTGCTGATTGTTACATTGCTGTGCGGATGCAGCGCAGACACCTCGATGGACAGGGTGCTGAATCTGCGGCAGACGCTCTTAAACGCAGATGAATGCAGTTTTCAAACACGAATTACCGCCGACTATGGAGAG
>JAZRGQ010000137.1:0-10559 GCA_045644405.1 Faecousia sp. | reverse complement strand
GTAACCGGTATCCAGATCAAGCATATACAAATCATTTATAAGGATTTGCTCCGGCTCCATGTCTTCCTGATTGTCTGCGACAAAATACATCACATTCAGTTTCTCACGGCAGCCCTCTTTCAATTTGTAATGTGCAATTGCAACTGTTTTAGCAGTTGCATCCAGATTCGGCGCCACAGAAAGGGTGAGCTTATTTTTCGCCTCAAGTTGCTGTGCTTCTGTACTACAACCGCAGACAGATGACATCAAAAACACCAAAAGAAGCATTGCTACAAGGCGTTTAAATCTTTTCAAACAAATCACGCTCCTTCTTGTTATTTTATTAGCAATCGCAGCATCTGTCAAGGGATGCGAACATAAGGAAAGAAGCAGTCAAAGTAAGAAAGTTGCACTTATAGCGCACCATTCAAATATGTGGTAAATAGCAACCCCCGGGTACTTCTTGCTTGAAGTACCCGGGGGTACATATTATACAATTGCTACAATCAAGTCAATCAGCTTCTGGAAGACTTCCTTCACGCGATTGGCTGTTTCTGTTACTTCTTCGTGACTGAGCTTGACTGGTAACACACCGGCTGCCATATTCGTAACACAGCTTACGCCGACCACCTGCATACCGCAGTGGCCTGCTACGATTGCCTCCGGAACAGTGGACATACCCACCGCGTCAGCGCCCAACGTACGGAACATACGGATTTCTGCCGGGGTTTCATAATTGGGTCCGGAATACATCGCATATACACCTTCCCGGAGAGAAATGCCGGACTGCTGCGCCTTTTGCTTAATCTGTCCCCGAAGAGAGGCTGTATACAGGTCGGACATATCCGGGAATCGCGGTCCAAACTCCTCCATATTCGGTCCAATCAGCGGATTCGCGCCGGAATAATTGATGTGGTCAGAAATGAGCATCAAATCACCGGGCTCGAAATCCAGATTTACGCCACCGCAGGCATTGGTGAGCACCACCGTTTTCACGCCCAGCGCTGCCAGCACACGAATCGGCAATGTGATTTCCTGCTGCGGGAGTCCTTCGTAATAGTGAATGCGTCCCTGAAGTACCACTACTTCCTGTCCGCATTTCCTGCCAATGACCAGCGCGCCGCTGTGTCCCGGGATTGTGGGTACCGGGAAGTTTGGAATTTCGCTGTAGGAAATACGGACAGCATCTTCCAGCGTGTCGGCATAATCACCCAAGCCACTGCCCAACACCAGACCGATTGTCGGGCGCACAGATACACGGGCGCGGATATATTCCGCAGCCGCCTTGATTTTCTCATAATTTGTCATTGCAGGTTCCTCCTAAATTACCAAATCAATAAAACTGAATGGGAACAAGGCAAGGCCTTATTCCCACTCAATGAAGTCTTTCAGCTTCAAGGTCATAAATCTAACCCTTTGGATATCTGCTCCTGCCGGCGCTATCAGAATTTCAGCTCCAGCGGTTGATGCGTCTGGCGTTTTTCAACCGGCGGAAGTTCCATAAAGGTATCTCCATAGCAGCAGCGCAGATATGCCTCTGCCTCGTTGGGTATGTTGTAGTACTTGCCCTCATAAATGTGCTTTTGCGCCGGGAAATAATAGCTGTAAGGCATAACCTGACCGATGCTGTCATCGTCATACTGGGCAATATAGTTTGCCTGCTGCTTCGTGGTTTTGCCTTCCATAATGGCGTTGAGCTTTTTGAGCAATGTTTTTCTGGGAATAATCATTGCGGGAATGCTGATTAACCACTCGAGGCAATACTTCAGCCGGCCTCTTTTCTGTCTGTACAGTTCCTTGCAGGAGGATACCTTCAAAATATGCTTCAGATATTTAATAAAGGCCTGCTTCAGCTTATAGGATTTTTTATTGCAGTCCTCCACATAGTCCAGAGGGAAAATATCAATATAAATGCCGTTATTCCGATACAGGTTTTCAGCGATGCTCTCGATAAAGACCGTATTTTTCTTCCGCACCTTGGCAAAGGTCAAAAAGTAATTGTCCTCATTATCTTCGTTCTGCAGCTCATAAGGATCTTCTTTTTTCTCCATCATAATCTGCAGGAATTTATTGTAGTCATCGCGGGGCATAGCAATATCCACATCATCGTCCCAGGGGATAAAGCCATCGTGCCGGTAAGCGCCCAGCGCTGTTCCGTATACCAGCATACAGGTCAAGCCATTCTCCTCGCATACGCCGCAAACATAATCGAGAATCTCCACCAGCACGCCGTGGAGCTTGCCAATATCTACTTCCATAATGCTCCTCCTCATTTTTTAATCGACAGTGCTGTGCGCAGGACCCAGTCCCGCTTGATCCACAAAAGGACCAGCATTGCCGCAATCAGCACATAGCGGATAATTGCATTTGTATAGGAGAATGTAATGACCGCCATAGCTGCCAGGACAACACACGAAAACAGCAAGATAAAGCCGATGTCATAGGGTTTTTCCCCGGGCATATGCTTCTTCAAGACCTTATTCATAAACAGATAATGTCCGAAGCTGAACAGGATATAGCACAGCAGCGTGGTGTAACCTGCCGCAATATAGCCAAACCACTGAATACAGAAGTAGTTCAGGATAATGTTTGCCACAGCGCCCACAACCGATGCCATTGCAACGAACCGGTTTTCCTCGAAGTAAAACTCCACATTTCCGAAAATCGGGTACAGGAACATAAAGTACACAGAGGCGGACACCGGCGGAATAATCCAGATAGCCTCATAGTACTCAACGGGAGCAAGCAGGCGGATAACTTCCGGGCCGAACAGCACCACGAAGAAGGAACCCACGCCCACCAGCATTATCAGAGAGTTTGTGTACTTTCTCAGGTCTGCAAAGCGTCTTTCCTTGATGCAGTTGTAGGTATAGGGAATAAAAGAGTTGTTAATTGCGCTGGTTACCAGCACCATCAGCATAGAGACGCTATAGGCGACGCTGTAAATAGCCGCCTTATCCTCGCCTTCCATACTGCCAATCATAATTCTGTCTGCCTGCTGCAGGATAGACTGGGACAGATAATGGGGAATCAGCGGGATATTAAAGGCCAGGGCAAATTTCCAGAAGTCCTTGTTGAAGAACTGCTTGCCCTTTCTCATATTGTAGATATAGCAGATTGTGCCAATCACAACCTCTACCAGCACAAAGGAAATAATTCTTGCCTCTGCCTTGTATTCGGAAATCAGCACTGCCAGCACACCAAGCAGCGGGCTTGCCACCGCCATAATCACCGTAACTGCCACCAGCGCCAGATACTTATATTCAAAACGCTGTCTGGCTGCCCAGAAAGAATAGGCGGGCGCGAACAGCAGCTCCGCAAACATCACGTACACCAACAGCTCCGGCAATTCCAAAACGCCGCACCAGAATTTTCTTGCCACCAAAAATACCACAAGCAGCACCGCAGTGATGGTGGTGGTCAGACCCTGCAGGGACGATGTAAACGCATCTTTTTTGTCCGGATACTTCACCATTCCGTTATTAAACACGCCGTAATACAGATTCAGCGTGGCAAACACGCAAATGATGGAATACCAGGACTGATACACCGAATACACACCGTACTGCTGTGTTGTCAGCAATCTGGTAAAAATAGGGACGGTGATCATAGAGATGCCCTTTTGCACAATGTTGCAAATGGTAAACCACAGCGCCGCCTTTACCGGAGGTGCAATATTCTTATACTTGGTCAACAAATTGGAAAGCGGAGAGTTCTTTTTCATAGCACACCTGATATCTTATAATTGGCGAATCTTTGCGATGATCGCTTCCGACACGCTTTTTTGCGCCTGCTTGCAATAGAACAGGTCCCGGACTTTTTCTCTTTCGGATACATACGCATCATTACCTGCAAGAATCTGCGCAAGATGCGCCTCCAGACCTTCGTATGCATCGCACTTGTATCCGGGCGTTACATCATCATAGTCAAAGTAAAGCTGCCGGTCATTCTTCTGATAGTTCTCCGCATCATAGTTATAGAATATGATGGGACGGTCCAGCAGCAGATAGTCGATGTAGCAGCTGGAATAATCGGTAATCAGCACATCGGCGGCGTCCAGAAGATTCTGGCTTTCGGTAACCTCATTGGTAATATCGAAAATACAGTCATAGTTCCGGGCAACGTCCGGCTCGCCGGCGTGATAGAAATGCTTCTTGATCAGGAATACCGCATTGTTTTCCTTGCAAAGCGCGTTGAGTCTTTCCAGATCCAGCAGTTTCTCCATATCCATAGCTGTAGCGCCCTCATTGCGATGAGTGGGCATATACAAAATAATTCGCTTTCCGTCAAAACGGGTACGGTAGATATTTTCGTGGTCGCGGAAAAAACAGTCGTTTCTGGGCTGTCCCAGCTGCAGAATCTGCGAGCGTTTCACACGGAATGCGCTTTCGTAAATATCCGTAATCACATCACTTGTGGAAACCACATAATAATGCCGGTAAGGAATCTTCTCGATAAACTCCCGCGCGTAGTACTTAATATCTTTCTTGGACGCCGCGGAGTATTCATCATCGTACATTATCTTTTTCAGGGGCAGTCCGTGCCAAAGGTTGATATAGTAGGCGCCGCCCAGATACTGCAAGTTTTCCTGTCCGATATCGATTCTGCCGGTGGCGGTAAAGATATACTTCGCCTGCTTTGCCAGTTCTCTTCCTTCCTCAGTATCGCACATACATACCGGCAGATTGCGCTCCTTCAGCCGCTGGTACACACCTGCATCGGCAGTCATCCACACAGCCCGAATCTGGGGACAGTTTTCCACCACATACTCAAACAGATACCGGGGGTTGTCATCATATTTTTTTCCAAACCAGGCACCGAAAAGCATCAAATTGCAATCTCTTGCTTTGCAGGTCGATGCATACAGATTTGCGTATTTTTTAATACTCCCAAACATATTCTTGTACCTCTATTTCTCTGCCGTTATGTCAGCGCGCAAGCTCTTATTTTGGGCTAAACCCATAAACATAAAGATCAGGAATGTGGATTCCACATTCTGGTGCAGCGGCAAAATGCAGAAAATAATCATTGCTGTCAATGCCACGAAACCGGCTGTCCGCTTAAGTTCGTCCTTTTTGTTGGCAATGCCGATGATGGCGTAAACATAGACAGAATAATACAGAAGCAGACCGGGGATACCCATATCATATCCTACCAGCCAAACAGAGGACTCCACCAACCGGGTACCCTCGCCCAGCGTATTGAGCGCAATGGGTCCGGATTTGCCGAAGCCAAAGCCCAGCGGATTGCGCAGGATTATTCCAATGGGGGAAATCAAATCCTCCAGGTGCTTCATAAACGATGCATCCGACCGGGTAACCACACCCCGAATGCTGCTTATGATCATATTGGTCATTCTGCTCTTCAAAAGAATCAAATCCAGCAGCCAGAGCGCCACCAAAACACCTACCGCCACCGCTGCGCTGCGCCAATTCAGCAAGCGCTTTTTGTTGGGTACGTGTATGATAAAATACAGCACCACCGCAACAAACAGGCTGACCCAGGCAGATCTGGAGAAGGTCGCCACGATTCCAATCACAATCACCAGCAAGCCAATATCTGCCCACTTCCAGCGGCGTTTCAGTCTTTCCCGGTTTACCCAGCAGACCGCAAACAGCTGCGCCAAATACAGAGCGCAGTTATTCGGCGAAGCAAATGTGCCTACCAGCCGCTGAAATCCGCTCCAGCCGCCGATATAGAAGGAATGGTGCAGGGCGCCGTCGGTTCCGTAACCGATGGCTGTCAGGAAGCCCTCGCCCAGAATAAACACCTGGAAAATGCCAAACAGGGCAATACCGCCGCCCAGCAGGAACAGCGTCCAAATGATTCTATCGTACATCTTCCCGTCCACGGGAAATGCCTGCATCGCAAAGAACATCAGCATTGGAATCACACAAATACGCAAAATGTTCGTTTTGAGCATAAACGGCGCGCCGGAGAACAGCCAGAACAGACCCATAACGCCGATCACAGACAGCATCCAGATTCCGGTTTTGGACAGCAGCGTCTGCCGCCACTTTAAGCAAACTGCGTAGGCGAAAAAGAAAAGAATAATCAAATCCCGCCAAAGGTTGATTACGCCACCCAGAGAAAGCACCGTCTTTCCAAGGATCTTATCAACCAGCATAGTGTGTAACGGCATACCAATGAGCAGAATCCAAAAAAGAATCGCCATTACCTTCTTCAGTTTTTCATTGGTCCTCAGCTCGTCCACGCGTATAATCTTCATGATTACCCCCTTCTGAGTGTAAAACAGAATTGATTCCGTTATGTGCGCTTAAGCAGGCTAATCGCCCGGAATTCCATAAGAGAAAATCCGGTTGCGCATTTGTAAAGAAAGTGCTTCAGCGCTCCGATTTTTTCGTATTTTTTCAGATACAGCGCTCTGGACCGGTAGAGCAGTTCCATTTGCGCGTGAATTTTTTTGTACGTCTTTGTGATGGACGCGGAATGGTTATGGTTGTACTTGGCAGATGTTACGATTCCAATTCGCCCGCCTCCGTTTCGAATGCGCTTGGCAAGCACCCGCTCCTCACAAAACAGGAAAAACGTGTCATCAAATCCGCCGGAGGCCAAAAAAGCATCCATTCTGACGCCCATAAAGGAGCCCTTCAGGATCTCCACCTCCTGGATATCCACCGAAGTATCCAGCTCCGGCTGTTTGCGCTTCGCTTTCAGCTTCCGCCCGATAAAGAAGCAAGACTGCAAATCATCCCAGTAGTCGTTAGCTGTCCACACCGGCTGATCGCTGATCTGATCGTTAATATCGTGCTCCACTGCGGAAAGGAGCGCATATTCGCTGTTTTCAAAACCGGCGATAATCTTTTGGAGTTCTGCCTCCTCAATATCCACATCCGGATTTGCAATAAACAACAGCTCCACGCCCAATTCCCTGCACTTTTGCGCGCCGAAATTGTTACCGTAGGAATAGCCTCCGTTTTTACCGCTGCTGTACACGTAGATCTTGTCGGATTGGATTTTCTCCAGCTGCGCATAGGAGTCATCTGTAGACACATTATCCACAACAACCACCACATCTATACAGCTGTAACCAGCCAGCTTCTGCGCCAGCTTTTCTGTCATCTTCCAGGAGTTGTAGTTCAGAATTACGATTCCTGTTTTCATCACTGCCTCCGTCTTTATCTTTCTGCAATCACTTTTGCGGGAACACCGCCAATGACGCTATTGTCGGGGAAAGCTTTTGTAACCACTGCATTTGCTGCTACCACGCAGCCGTCGCCCAGCTTTGCGCCGTCAAGGAACACTGCGCCGGCGCCAATCCAGCAGTTGTTGCCAATTTCAATGCCCTTATGGCTCACGCCCTGGTCTTTGATCAGCATCTGCCGGTCTTTGAAATTATGGTTTTCCGAATGGAACCGGACATACTGGCCTGCCATCACATCGTTGCCAATCCGGATACCGCCGGCAGCGCCAAAGAAGCAATCGCTGCCGAAGGTGCTTCCATTGCCGATGGAAACGCCTTTTCCCAAATGCTGCAAACTGCCGGTGCATTCGATGCAGGTGTTTCTGCCGATGACGCAGTTTTCTCCAATCACTACGCCGTCGGTAGACAGGGCATCAATCTTGACTTTATCGTGAATCTTTGTTTTCGCGCCCAGCGCCAGGTATCTCTTTTCCAGCAGCTGCACGCCCCTGCCGATAAATACACTGCCGGCAATTTTCTTGCGGCCCAGAGACAGAAACCGTCCCCGCACCATCATCCAGCCGTATTTCCAGCAGATACGCAGCACATAACCGGTGCCAATCCGTTTATCCATATGAAAATCTTTTTTTCCGGCCAGCTTCAAGCATTTTTCAATCAAGCTCATACATTACCCCTCATAAAGAGTATTGTTTTCGTCCATAAATTCTGCCCACGTCTTGATGTGCAGGTTTTGAACAGCCTGCCGCATCGTTTCCAATTTTTCCGGTGTCAGGCTTTCAATGGCCTGCTGCAGCGCCTCCACAGAGCCGGCAGGCAGAATTATACCGCCCTGCCCCACAATATCCTTGGCGCCCACGTGCTCTGTAACAATCACCGGCACGCCGAAGCTCAGTGCCTCCGGAACTGTAAAACCAAAGGTCTCATACCATACACTGGGTGCTACCAGCACATCGGTGTCTGCCATAATCTGCGGCAGCTGATCGTGGGTAAATCCTTCTTCCTGCACCTGCATATAGGGGGCAGGCTCCGGCACAGGGCCGAACATTTGCAGGACAAAATCCTGCTTTCCCGCTGCCCACAATCCGTCCAGCGCTTTCTTCAGTACCGGATAGCCCTTAAACGGCTTTGCCGGAGCAAGGCAGGTGATCCGCAGCTTCGGGTCCTGCCGGCGGGCAAGCACCCGCTGATCCCGGATTCCTTTATGGGTAATAGACACGGTGCGGCTGTTTTTCGGCGTCATATACTGCCGGTAAACGTCTTCGGTCAATGCAGAGTTGAAGTGGATCATATCCACTTTCTCCAGCATCTGCATATAGTACTGCCGCAGCGCCCGATACCGTTCAGCCAGCTCTGCGGTCTGCGGCGTATCCGGCACTTCCGGCAACGCCTTCTCTGCAAAGAAAGCGCCTCTGTGCCGTTTGCGCAGAGCCTTAACCACCGGTGTATTTTTGGCAAACCGGTACAGCGGAGACTGCATAATCATAATTTTTTTCAAGGACAAGCCCCGGCTGTTGCAGGCAATGCATTTTTTGCAGTTTTCTTCGCCGCCGCAAACCTTGCCATCACGAAACAGGGTAACCTTGGGGCAGATGCCGTAATAGTCGTGGGAGGTGAAAACTGTCCGGATCTGCAGCTGCTGCGCCGCTTCCAGAAATTCCCGGTGCAGCCCCATCAGGGTATGGATATGAATTACGTCCGGCTGCAGCTTTTTCAAAAAAGCCAGATATCCTGTGCTCTGACAAGGCGTCATAAAACGCTCCGGATCTGCGATGCCTTCGTCCAGTGCCACCGGCAGCGGGTTCACCAGCTCATAGCTTTGCACGCCGGCTATCTTTTTTCCCCGGCATATCCGCACCTTTTTCCCCACCGGCTCTATCCGTCCGGGCCACAGCGCAGACACCGTATGTCCCGCCTCTGCCTGCTCGGTCATCAGATCATAGGCGTATTTTGTCAGACCGCCGGTCCGATAAGGCGGAAATCCCAAAAAGTAATGCAGGATATTCATATCGTCCCTCCTACAGGCCGGCAGTCCTTGCGTTTAGCCCTTTGTGTCGATAATTGTCTGGCGGATCTGGGTGCTGGAAGTGCCCTGTGTATAGGGGAAGTAAACAATCTCCACGCCCTTGTCCGCAAAATATTCCTCATAACGGTTGAAACGCTCTGTACCCTTATAGTCGCTACCCACAAACAGCTTTGTGTAGTGCCACAGATCCCAGGCGTCGCTGTCCTCTCTGCAGGAGGGGACCACTTTATCCACATATTTGACAGCGCCAACCACCTGCATACGCTCCTGGAAGGGAATAAAGGTTTGCTTGCCCTTATGAGAGGCATCGGGGTGGACGCCAACAATCAAATAGTCGCACTGGGCCTTTGCCCGCTTCAGCAGATTCAGATGGCCCACGTGGAACAAATCAAAGGTACCGGACAAATAGCCGATGCGCACAGTCTTTTCATTGCAAACACGGCCGGAGTCCATTTTGTACTTGTAGCTGTGTATGCCGTAGCCGTGAGGATCGTTTTGATAGTCTGTCAGCACCCGCTTGTAAATACTTTCGTACTCCGGAATAAACCGGGTCTGTCTTGCAAAGAGACCGTCCACAATTTGCTCCGCCAGCGCAGCGGTCAGCTCCGGCTGATTCTCGCCGCCGTTAAACCGGGTGCCCTTGATAGAGCCGGGAGAAACATCTAAGATCCGGTTGGATTTTCCGGACGCCTCCAGCTCAATGTTAACACTCTCGGCAAAGCGGCACATAGCAGCCTTGGAGGCGGCGTATACGCTGAACAGCGGAGAGCTGCACCAGCCGGCAATACTGCCCATAAAGCCGCAGTAAAAATCCTCGGCGCTGTTGATGCGCTCATAGAAATAACGGATAATTTTGATGCCCGCAGCAGTATTGACCTTCAGCATATTGTCAATCTGCGCAGGGTGCAGGTTTTCAAAGCTTGCCACCCGACCGAAGCCTGCGGTAATCATCAGCAGGCTGATATCCTGCTGCTTTGCCAGCTCTGTAAACAGGTCCTCGTCAAAATCCAGTAAATTGCAGGGATAATAGGTATACATCTGCTCCTGCAGCGCATTTTGCTCCGGCTCCTGCATATCCACGATACAGGCGTGGTAGCCCCGGCGAATCAGATCGTTGGCAATGGCCAGACCGATACCGTTGCTGCCGCCTACGATAACCGCTTTTTTCATTTTTATCTCCTTTCGGCCAAGAACAGCTTTTGGTATTCATCACAGATAAACTGCCAGCTGTAGGCACTGGCAATACGGGCCTTTGCCTTCTTGCCATACTCTGCAATTTCCTCTGCAGACAAGGTATCTGCCTGCTCAATGAGATGCGCCAGATCTCCGCTTTCCTTGGTCCAGTACAGGGCGGCTTCCTCGGCAACCTCCCGGTTGAAACCAACACCCAGC
>JAZRGQ010000136.1:0-5633 GCA_045644405.1 Faecousia sp. | reverse complement strand
GGCTACGATTTCATTCTGCCTCCCCATATGCTGGAGTATATGTGCGGCGAAACTGCCGGTCAGTTCCCCAAGTTTGCCGATGAGGTTTACAAGATTGCCAACCCCACCGACGACCGCACCCACTATATGCTGCCCACCGCTGAGGCTGCTCTGTGCTCCATTTACAGAGATGAGATTCTCACCGAGGCAGACCTGCCCAAAAAGCTGTTCGCCTACACCCCCTGTTTCCGCCGCGAGGCAGGCTCTCACCGGGCAGATGAGCGCGGTATGGTCCGCGGCCACCAGTTTAATAAGGTAGAGATGTTCCAGTTCTGCAAGCCGGAGGATTCCGACGCTGCTTTCGACGAGCTGGTTACCAAGGCAGAAAAGCTGGTTGAGGGTCTGGGCTTCCACTTCCGTACTGTGAAGCTGGCTGCCGGCGACTGCTCCGCTTCTATGGCAAGAACTTATGATATCGAAATCCTGATTCCCTCTATGGACGGCTACAAGGAAGTTTCCTCCGTATCCAACGCAAGAGATTATCAGGCGCGCCGCGGTAATATCCGTTTCCGCCGCGAGGAAACCGGCAAGCCGGAATTCCTCCACACGCTGAACGGCTCCGGTCTGGCAACCTCCCGTATTTTCCCTGCTCTGGTGGAGCAGAATCAGCGCGCCGACGGCTCCATCGTAGTGCCGGAAGTGCTGCGTAAGTATCTGGGCGGTCTGGAAATCATCGAAAAGAAGTAATTTACAGATATTATGTAAACTTAAAAATATATAGAAAGGTGGTTATCTATGCAAATGAAAGTGAAGCCCTCCTGGTGGGACGAATTCAAGGCATTTGCCATTAAGGGCAATGCTATGGCGCTGGCTGTCGGTACTATTATCGGCGCAGCTTTCTCCACCATCACCAAGAGTTTGACCGATGACATTATTATGCCCATCGTGTCCATTTTCCTGGGTGGCATTGATTTTTCCGAGCTGAAAATTGTTCTGCCCCGCCTGTGGGGCGCGCCCAAGCTGGACGAAGCAGGCAATGAGATTCTCAACACCCTGAACTGGGGCAACTTCATCTCCGCAGTGATTAACTTCTTTATTCTGGCTCTGGTGGTGTTCTTCCTTGTAAAGAGTTTGAACAAGCTGTCCGAGCTGGGCAAAAAGAAGGAAGAAGCGCCGGCTGAGGAGCCTGCTCCCCCTGCCCCCTCCGCTGAGGAAGTACTGCTGACCGAAATCCGTGATCTGCTGAAGGAGAACGCAAAATAATGAAACGGCTGCTTGCCTGCGTTTTGATTGGGCTTTTGCTTCTTACCGGCTGCACAAACGCCCACTCCCGCGCCGGTCTGACCCTTTCTCTGCCAAAGGATTTTGAGGATTTGTCCGGCGCTGCCTATGCCCAGGGGCTGACCTTGCTTTACGGCAACGAAACAATGGCTGTTCTGGGTATCCGTGAGGGGAAAGCGCCTCTTGCTGACCGGAATCTGACACTGGAGGATTATGCCCGCTTAGTGCTGGAAGTAAACGGCATCGATGCGCCTGTGGAGCAATCCGGCGGCTATTACTGCTTTACATATGAAGCGCAAACCGAGCAGGTGCAATGCACGTATCTGTCTGTTGTGCTGGAGGATTCAGAGAATTTCTGGACCTTGCAAGCCTACTGCCCCAGCGCAGATTTCGCAGAAAACCGGGAATCTATGTGGAAAATTCTTACAAGCGCAACCTTTGATGCGCCGGTAAACTAACTGTTTTAATAACTAGAAGAAGGTGTTTTTATGTTTAAGATTGTTCGTAAAAAAGAGCTGAACACAGCGGTAACCCTGCTGGAAGTAGAAGCTCCTTTCATCGCAAAAAAAGCCAGAGCCGGACAGTTTATCATTTTCCGTCTGGACGAGAAGGGTGAGCGTGTTCCCCTGACCATCGCCGGCTATGACAGAGAAAAAGGTACTGTAACCATCATCTTCCAGAAGGTGGGCTTTGCTACCAAAGCTTTGGGCAACCTCTGCGAAGGCGACTACATTCAGGACTTTGTAGGCCCGCTGGGTAAACCCACCCCTGTGGAAGGCAAAAAGAAGGTTTGTGTGGTTGGCGGCGGCGTAGGCTGCGCCATCGCTCTGCCCTCTGCCGCCGCTTTCAAGGAGGCAGGCGCTGAGGTTACGGTAATCGTCGGCTTCCGCAGCAAGGATATTGTAATTCTGGAGGAAGAATTCAAGGCGGTTGCAGATAAGTTCATCCTGATGACTGACGACGGCTCCTACGGCACCCACGGTCTGGTAACCCAGCCCCTGCAGACACTGCTGGAGCAGGGCGAAACCTTCGACGAGGTGCTTGCCATCGGACCGATTCCTATGATGAAATTCGTGTGTAAGACCACCGAGCCCTTTGGCGTACACACCAGTGTTTCCCTGAACCCCATTATGATTGACGGAACCGGTATGTGCGGCGGCTGCCGCGTTACCGTAGGCGGCGAAACCAAGTTTGCCTGCGTCGACGGTCCTGAGTTTGACGGCCATCAGGTGGATTTTGCCGAACTGATGAGCCGCAACAGCTTGTACCGCTCCCGCGAATCTGAGGTCAGCGAGCAGCACGCGTGCCGTATGGAATCTATGGGCAAAAACCTGATCCCTTAAGGAGGAAACGAAAATGGCAAATATGTCTTTAACCAAGGTTCCTATGCCCGAGCAGGAGCCGCATATCCGCGCCCGCAATTTTAAGGAAGTTACACTGGGCTACACCGCCGAAATGGCGGTGGAGGAAGCCAACCGCTGTCTGGGCTGCAAGAATCCCAAGTGCGTGGAAGGCTGCCCTGTCAATGTGCGCATTCCCGAGTTTATTAAGAAAGTGCAGGAACAGGATTTTCTGGGCGCTTACGAAATTATCGCCAGCACCAACGCGCTGCCTGCTCTGTCCGGACGTGTATGTCCCCAGGAAACCCAGTGCGAAGCCCGGTGTGTCCGCGGCGTAAAGGGTGAGCCGGTGGCAATCGGCCGTCTGGAACGGTTTGTAGCTGACTGGTACCGGGAAAACGTAAACGCTATGCCGGAAAAGGCAGAATCCAACGGCAAGAAGGTAGCAGTTGTCGGCTCCGGTCCTGCCGGTATGACCGCTGCCTCCGATTTGGCAAAGCTGGGCTACCAGGTTACTATGTTTGAAGCGCTCCACACCGACGGCGGCGTGCTGGTGTACGGTTTTCCCGAATTCCGTCTGCCCAAAGCCATCGTTGCCAACGAAATCACCAAGCTGCAGGCCCAGGGCGTGGAAGTAATGACCAATATGGTAATCGGTCGGGTGTTGACCGTGGACGAGCTGTTCCAGATGGGCTACAAGGCTGTGTTTATCGGCTCCGGCGCAGGTCTGCCTATGTTTATGAATATCCCCGGTGAATCGCTGAAGGGCGTTATGTCTGCCAACGAATACCTGACCCGCACCAACCTGATGAAGGCGTACGATGAAAACTACGATACGCCCATCATTAAGTCCAAGGCTGTCGCCATTGTTGGCGGCGGTAACGTGGCGATGGACGCCGCCCGCTGCGCAATGCGTCTGGGCGCAGAAAAGGTGTATGTAGTGTATCGCCGCGGCGAGGCTGAAATGCCCGCCCGTCTGGAGGAGCAGCACCACGCCAAGGAAGAGGGTATTATTTTCAAGACCCTGTGCAATCCTGTGGAAATCGTGGGCGATGAGGACGGACGTGTCTGCGGTATGAAGTGCGTGCGTATGGAACTGGGTGAGCCGGACGCCTCCGGTCGCCGCCGTCCTGTTGAAATTCCCGACAGCCACTTTATGCTGGACGTGGACACAGTGATTATGTCTCTGGGTACCAGCCCCAACCCGCTGATTCGTTCCACCACTCCCGGTCTTGAGACCAACCGGAAGGGTTGCCTGATTGTTCGCGAACACGAGATGACCACCCGCGACGGCGTATTCGCCGGCGGCGATGCGGTTACCGGCGCTGCCACCGTTATTCTGGCGATGGGCGCCGGCAAGCGGGGCGCAGCAGCAATCGACGCATTCCTGAAAAATAAATAATTTTATGTGGCGGTATCTTTTTGATACCGCCACTTTTTTCAGGTTGACTTTCCTTACCGGCAATGCTATGCTTTGCTATCAGGAGGTGGTAGCGCTGAAAATTCGCAATATTGTGCTGTGCGGACTGTTTGCAGGACTGCTGTGCGTCTGCGCGTGGCTGGGTGTATCCGCCGGCGATTTTGTGTTTACAATGCAGACCTTTGCTGTTTTTCCCACGCTGTTGCTGCTGGGCGGCAAGCGGGGCAGCGCCGCCATTGGCATTTATCTGCTGCTGGGCGCTGTAGGCTTGCCGGTTTTCTCCGGTTTTCGGGGCGGTTTGGGCTGGCTACTGGGAGCAACCGGCGGATATTTAACCGGTTTCCTTTTTACAGGGCTTGTATACTGGCTGCTGCACCGGCTCACCGGTCGACAGATTCCCGCCCTGCTGGCAGGTCTTTTTGTCTTATATCTGTTCGGCACTTGCTGGTATGCCCATTTGTATGCTCAGTCCGGCTTTTGGGCGATTGCTGCCAAATGCGTCCTTCCCTATCTTGCCGGCGACGGCATTAAGCTTCTGCTTGCCCTCGCCCTTGCAAAAAAGTTGGGGCGTTTCGTATATTAAACTGTTTTTGCGCATAGATTGTCCCAAGGAAAGGGGGCAACACTATGCGCAAAAAAGATATTCTCATACTTTTGGGGGCGATTTGCGCCGCCATCGCACTGGCGCTGGCGCAATTTTCCGGCGCCGCGCTGAAAACCGGCGCCTGGGGGCTCAGTTTCCCCAATGCCGGTCAATCTCCCAGCGGTCCTGCAAGCGCCGCCCAGCTGCAGCGGTGGGACGCAGTATATCTGGGCGATACCAGCCGGAAGGTGCTGTATCTGACCTTCGATGCCGGCTACGAAAACGGCTGCACAGAGCAAATTCTTGATGTGCTGAAAAAACACGATGTGCCTGCCGCTTTCTTTCTGGTGGGCAATTACATAGAGAAAAACGCCGACCTTGTCCGCCGAATGGTGGCAGACGGACACATTGTGGGCAACCATACGATGCACCACAAAGATATGCGCCAGCTTTCCGACAAGGCCGCCTTTACCAAAGAGCTGACCGATTTGGAAGCACTGTTTCAGTCGGTTACCGGAAAGGCGATGCCAAAATATTACCGCCCGCCCCAAGGCGTTTACAGCGAGGAAAATTTAAAAATGGCCCAGGAGCTGGGCTATAAGACTGTATTCTGGAGCCTTGCCTATGTAGATTGGAACAACGATGCCCAGCCTACAGCGGAGCAGGCGTTTGCAAAGCTGCTGCCCCGCACCCATAACGGCGCTGTGGTGCTGCTCCACTCCACTTCGCAGACCAACGCCCAAATTCTGGACGAACTGCTGACCAGATGGAAGCAGCAGGGCTATACCTTTGCCGGTATCGACACGTTGTTTGAAACCGCAGGCAAATAAAAACCGTAGGGGCGGTAAATCCGCTCCTACGGTTTCATTTTTATTTTACCTGACTGGTGGAACGCAGGGTAACATCGTGGTAGCCGCCTTCCACAATGGAAACAGAGGATACCAGAGTCAGCTTGGCGTCCTTCTGCAAATCGGGAATGGTCAGCACGCCGCAGTTGCACATTGTGGACTTGACCTTGTAAAGGCTTGCC
>JAZRGQ010000135.1:0-6296 GCA_045644405.1 Faecousia sp. | reverse complement strand
GTTTGGACAAAGTCAAAGATATTTTGCGTGCATATCAGTGCGACAGTGTTTCCCAGGAATGTGCGGCGACAGCATTGCAGATTCTGCAGTATGTGAAATCCGGTGGTCGCTATCGGGATATGAGTGTTGTTTGCGCGGATTTGCATACTTATCGCAACGAACTACGCAGTGTATTCTCCCGCTGTGGAATACCGCTGTATCTGTCCGGCACAGAGGACATTCTTGATTATCCTGTTTTAAATACTGTGCTGGCTGCTTTGGAAGCGGCATTAAACGGTTTGGAACAAAAGGACGTTCTGCGTTACTTAAAATCCGCCCTTTCGCCGCTGGACACAGAAACCTGCGACCAGCTCGAAAACTATGCGCTGCTTTGGAATATCACCGGCAACAGATGGAAAGATTCCTTTACCAATCACCCCGAAGGGCTTGGCGGCATTCCGGATACTCAGACACAGGCTTTTTTGCAGCAACTGAATGCAGCAAAGGATACTGCGTTAACGCCTTTGCTGCACTTGCAAAACGCGCTGCAGCGCGCCGTGAATTTGGGCGAGCAGGTACACGCGTTGTATGAATTTTTAGAGGAAATTTCACTTCCCCAGCGGCTGACACAGCTGTCAGAGCAAATGGAGCGGGAAGGTGAAAATGCAGCAGCGCAAGCGCTGAATCAGCTTTGGGAGATTCTGCTCAACGCTCTCGAGCAGCTCCACGATATGCTTCAGGATACTGTGTGGAATACAGAAGCATTTGAAAGATTACTCCGCCTTTTGCTGAGTCAGTACACGGTTGGCACAATTCCGCCTGTATTGGACGCAGTAACTGCCGGCGCAGTCAGCTCTATGGCAAATCACCAGGCGAAACACTTGTTTTTTCTGGGTCTGCAGGAAGGCGTTGTGCCTGGCTATGGCGGTGTTGGCGGCGTTCTTACAGAGCAGGAACGTTTACAGGTACGTAAAATAGGCATCCCGCTGACAGGTGGCGCGCTGGACGGCTTGCAAATTGAATTTTCTGAAATTTACGGCGTTTTCTGCAGCGCAACAAACACAGTCAGTGTTTCCTGCAGCGCAGGTCAGCCCTCGTTCATTTACCGCAGGCTGGTTACATTAGCAGGTGGAGAACAAAAAGTGGACACTCACCTGGTTACAGCGCTTGTAAATCCAGAGGAAGCGGCTGCCTACCTTGTGCAAAAGGAAATTCTTCCCCAGCAGGTTGATGCAGCTTTGCAGGATTCCTACGAGACAATTTTGCAAAAAGCAAAGCACGTACTTGGTGATGTGTGCCGTGAGAGCATTGAAAAACTTTACGGAAAAACATTGAATTTGTCTGCATCACAGGTGGATAAGCTGGCAGATTGCCGACTTTCGTATTTCCTGCGATATGGCTTGCGTGCAAAGGAACGTCTGTCTGCCACCATTGACCCTGCGGAATTTGGCACCTATGTACACGCCGTTCTGGAGCAAACTGCAAAAGAGGTTTTAAGCCTTGGCGGTTTCCGCAAGGTAAGTATGGAAAAGACACTTGATATTGCTGCAAAATTTTCTGAGCAATACGCCCTTGAGCGCTTCAGCCAGATTGATTCAAAACGGCTTGCCTATTTGTTCAAGCGCAATACACAGGAACTGAATCTTGTGGTAGAAGAGCTGTGGAAAGAATTGCAGCAAAGCGATTTTGAGCCGGTAGGCTTTGAGGTGAATTTCGGTGCTAACGGACAGCTGCCGCCGATACCTATTTCCGGACACGCAATGCAGGCGCAGTTGCGCGGCTTTATTGACCGGGTTGATGTATGGAAGGCGGAAGAAGCGAATTACTATCGCGTGGTGGATTATAAAACAGGACGTAAGGATTTTGATTACTGCGATGTTTTCAACGGCTTAGGACTTCAAATGCTGCTTTACCTGTTTGCATTGGAGGACGGAGACCTTGCGATACTGGGTAGAAATCCAGTGCCGGCCGGCATTCAGTATTTTCCTGCCAGAGTACCTCTTGTATCGTTAGACAGCGCCCGTTCTGAGGAAGAGGTCAAGAGCGCCAGAACAAAGGAATGGAAACGCAAGGGCCTGATTCTCAATGATTCCCGGGTCATTCACGCGATGGAAAATACAGACGAAATGAGCCGGTTGTGCTGCTCTTGCAAAAAGGACGGCACATTATCCGGTGATATTGCGGATACGCGCCAATTAAAGCTGCTGAAAACTTATGTATTCAGTTTGCTGGGGCGAATGGTTGATGATATCGCCTCCGGTTGCGTTACGCCGAATCCTTACACAAGAGGTAACAGCCATAATGCCTGCACTTTCTGTCCGTACGGTATGATTTGCCATTCCGATACAGTAGAAAATCGCAGAGATTATAAAGCAATGACTGCCCAGCGATTCTGGGAGGAAGTGGAAAAAGAGGTGAGCAATCGTGGCTGAGCAGTTAACACAGCAACAAAAAGAGGCAGTTGAAAATCGCGGCGGTATGCTGCTTGTTTCAGCCGCTGCCGGATCGGGAAAAACAAAAGTCCTGGTAGACAGATTGCTTAGCTATATTACCGATCCTGTTGCTCCTGCCAATATAGACGATTTTCTGATTATTACCTATACAAAAGCAGCAGCAGCTGAGCTGCGTGGAAAAATTGCGCAGAAGCTTTCCGAGGCAATTGCTGCTGAACCGGAAAACCGCCACCTGCAGCAGCAGATGCAACGTCTTTATCTTGCGAAAATTTCCACAGTTCACGCCTTTTGCGCAGACATTCTGCGAGAGAATGTATACCGTATGGATATTGCACCGGATTTTCGCGTTGCGGACGAAAACGAATGCCGCCAGCTGCAGGAGACAGTGATTGAGCAGCTTTTGGAATCTATTTACGATTCTATTCACGAGGATTCTGAACTGCAGGCGTTTATTGACAATCAGGGATTTGGCAGAGATGACCGGCAAATTCAGCAGATTCTCTTGCAGGTTTACCACAGCGCAATGTGCCACTTGAGCCCTGATGCCTGGTTACAGTGGTGCTTGCGTCAGACTTGTACGGAAAATTTCAGTGATGTAAGCGAAACTGTATGGGGAAAGTATCTGATTGACCAGCTCCACAGCCATCTGCAGCTGCAAATTCAGGCATTGAACGCCTGTGTGGAGGCTGCAAACAGAAATGATACATTGACATCTGTAGGCGCTTTGCTTACGGATACGGTCAGCCAGCTGGAGAAGCTGAAAAGCTGTACGTTATGGGACGATATAATTGCAAACAGCCAAATTGATTATGGCAGACTGACATTTCCCAAGAATTGCGCTGATACGCAGCTTGCTGAGCAAATTAAAGCTGTGCGCAATGCCTGTAAAAATGAGGTAGGGAAGAAGCTACGTCCGTTTACGGATTGCAGCCAGCAGATCCTTCGGGACCTGGAGGCGTCTTCTGTGGCTGTCAGAGGGCTTGTGCGCCTGGTTAAGCAGTTTTGGCAAATGTATGATGGGGCGAAGAAAAAACGCCGTATACTTGACTTTGCCGACCTGGAGCACAAAATGCTGGATCTACTGCTGGGAAAGGCGCGCAGCGCGCCTACTACCGCGGCAAAGGAAATCAGTCAGCGATTCCGCGAGATAATGGTTGACGAATATCAGGATTCCAACAGTGTACAGGACGCGATTTTCTTCGCATTGACACAGCAGCGGAACAACTGTTTTATGGTTGGAGATGTGAAGCAATCCATCTACCAGTTCCGTCTGGCAGATCCGAGGATTTTTATTGAAAAATATAATGCTTACGAATCTGCCGAAAACGCAAGAGATGGTCAGGGAAGAAAAGTACTGCTGAGCAAGAATTTCCGTTCCAGTGGCGGTGTGATTGATGCTGTCAATGCGGTGTTCAGCCGGTGTATGTCGCCGGAGGTTGGCGGACTTGACTACACGGACGATGAGATGCTCTACGAGGGCGTACCCCATATTCCTTTGGAAGATACGGAAGTTGAACTTTACGGAATCCGTGTTGAGGAGGATACCTACGCTGAGGAGTCGTCGTTTGTCGCAGATAGAATCTGCGCTATGCTTGACGGAAAACATATGATTCGTAAAGGCGATGAATTACGCCCGATTACACCTGAGGACATTGTGATTTTGCTCCGCTCTCCCGGATCGGTAGGTGCGGATTTCCAGCTTGCTCTGGAAACACGAGGTATACGTTGTGTTACCGGCGACAGCGCAGATATACTGAAGACAGAAGAGGTTGCTGTGCTGATTGCTTTTTTGCAAGTCATCAGTAATCCGTTGCAGGATATTCCTTTGGTTGCTATCCTTACAAGCCGCATTTTTGGCTTCACCGCTGATGAAGTTGCCAATATTCGTGGCAATCACCGCAAGGGCGCTATATATGACGCGCTAAAGGCGGATAAATCGGAAAAATGCGTGAAATTTTTGCAGATTCTTAACCGCCTTCGTCAGGACTCCCGCGTCTACCGTCTGTCGGAGCTGCTGGAAAGAGTGGTGCTGCAAGCTGGATTTTACAGTGTGTATGGCGCTATGGATAACGGCGGAGTCCGTTGCGAAAATATTCAGACAATTTGTCAGGTTGCATCGGACTTTGCTTCCGGAGGAGAGAGGGACCTGCAGCAGCTTCTGGAGTACTTCGCGTCTATGGAGGAGCGTGGCTTACTGCTGACAGGACAGAGTTCCGCTGAAAAAGCTGTAACGATTATGAGCATTCACAAGTCGAAAGGACTTGAGTTTCCGGTGGTGTTTTTGTGCGGACTTTCCAGAGCATTTAATCAGGAAAGCACTCGCGCAACAGTACTGTGTGATAAGGAATTGGGTCTTGGGCTTAACTGCATAGATCACGCCCAGCGGGTGCGTTATTCCACAGTTGCAAAGCGCGCCATTGCAGCAAAGATGATTGCAGAGGGTGTTTCTGAAGAGCTGCGGGTTTTGTATGTTGCAATGACACGCGCAAAAGACAGACTCATTATGACCTACGCAAAGAAAAATCTAGAAAAGGATTTGCAGGAGGTTGCATTACGTCTGCCTAACAGTCCGAATTTGCTGTTAACCAGCCAGGCAGGTTGCGCAGGAGATTGGATATTACTGGGCGCAATGTGCCGCTCCGAGGCAGGTGAGTTTTTCGCAGTCGGTGGCAACCCTTGCTGCGCTGCTGTCAGTGATTCCCCCTGGAAAATTGCAGTGGTTGATTCGCAGCTGAAAACATTGACAGGTTTGCCCGACCAGCAGGAAATGCCGGAAGATCACACCGGGGACATTCTCAGAATGAAGGAATTTCTGTCATATCGCTATCCGCATCTTGCGGCGACAAAGTTGCCGTCAAAACAAACCGCGACCCAACTTCACGGAAGACCGAAGGATCAGGAGATTGCAGAAAATACCTGGAAGGGAAGCGCTGTATCCAATAAATTCCGCAAGCCTGCATTTTACAAGGCGCAGACAAATGCATTGGAACGGGGAACGGCAGTGCATACATTTATGCAGTTCGTTGATTATAAACGCTGCATAGATGCTGCCGCAATCGCGCAGGAACGGGACAGACTTGTTTCCCAGAATCTGCTGACCCAGACCCAGGCTGCGATGATTGTTCCTGAGGAGATTGCGGCATTTTTTGCTTCTGACCTTGGCAGAAGGCTGCAGGAATCTGAAAACGTGCTGCGTGAATTTAAGTTTTCCATTATGGTTGACGCACAGACATATTATCCCGGCGTATCCAATGAGCAGATTTTGCTGCAGGGTGTTGTTGACTGCGCGCTGGTGGAGGAGGACGGTATCACCGTAATTGATTTTAAGACAGACCGTGTTACTGCGGAAACTGTTGATGAAATTGCTGCAGGATACCGTCTGCAGGTAATTACCTACACCCAGGCGCTGGAAAGAATCTATAAGCGCCCGGTTAAGGAATCGTATCTCTATTTTGTTCGCCTGGGAACGTTTGTTAAAGTGTAAAAAACCCGCGGAAAGGAGCTCCTTTCGGCGGTTTTTCTTAGCGGCTGATTTTGTTCTGGTTGTTGTTCTGGTTGTTGTTCTGGTTGTTGTTCTGGTTGTGATTCTGGTTGTTGTTCTGATTCTGCTGGTTTTGCTGATTCTGCTGATTTTGATTCTTATTCTGATTGTTCATTGTAAATTTCCTCCGATTTGATTGTTACGGCATTGCCGCTATACTAGCTTTCCCAATGTTTTAGTTTTTATCCTTTGCTTTGAATATAAGGCTAACCAGCAAACCAAATACGATTGCTGCAGCAATGCCGCCTGCGGTTGCGCCAAGCCCGCCGGTAAAAATTCCTAAAAATCCGTCTTTATCGATTGCCTTTTTTACGCCGTTGGCA
>JAZRGQ010000134.1:0-4987 GCA_045644405.1 Faecousia sp. | reverse complement strand
AGAAAACAGTCAGTAATCGTAAGATTTACTGACTGTTTCTTGGCAGGGGCACAAGGACTTGAACCCTGAGCCTACGGTTTTGGAGACCGCCGCTCTACCAATTGAGCTATACCCCTGTATATGAAGACCGAAGTCGGTTTTGAGTGGTGGGCCCTCAGGGATTCGAACCCGGGACTATCCGGTTATGAGCCGGAGGCTCTGACCAACTGAGCTAAGGGCCCATAATCGTAGGTGTCTGACACCATTGCAGGGGTTATTATAGCATTGTAAAAACGTTCTGTCAAGGTCTTTTTCGCCGTTGACGCAAATGGAAATACAGCCTCATTCCAGCACAGCCCGGAGCTTCTCCAATGCGCGTTTTTCTATGCGGGAAACATAGCTTCTGCTGATGCCGATGGATTGCGCAACCTCTCGCTGCCGTTGAGGCGGATTGCCACCCAGACCGTATCGCAGACGAATCACGGTTTGCTCTTGCGGTGCCAGCACAGTATCCACTGCCTCCAGTACCTGCCCAACCAGCTCCCGGTTACTGACCTGCTCCAGCAGGTCATCATCTTGGCTGACCACGTCCATCAGCGCCAGCGGCGCGCCGTCGCCGGCGGTTTCAATTTGATCAGACAGGGAAACGTCTTGGCTGCTTTTCTTTTGGGAACGGAAGTACATAAGTATCTCGTTTTCAACGCAGCGGGCGGCATAGGTCGCCAGCTTTGCGCCCTTTGAGGGGTCAAAGGTGGTAATGCCTTTGATAAGACCGATTGTACCGATGGAAATCAAATCCTGCTGGTCTGCTGTCTGGGCGTAGTATTTTTTCATAATGTGGGCGACAAGGCGCAGATTGCGCTCAATCAGCACATTACGGGCGTCCAAATCTCCCTGCGAGGACAGCTTCAGATAGTGAGCCTCCTCTTGCGGGGTAAGGGGTTTGGGGAAGCTGCCCGTGGACAGCTGCAGAGAATACATTAAGCCGCTGAGTATCAGCCAAACGGCTGTAAACATAGCAAACACCTCCACTGATACTGTATTCGGCAGAGCCCGTCCGTTTTCCCGTGGACGACCCTTTTTATCCACAATTACCCGACAAATGTGAGTTGCTTTCAAGCAGGCGGTATGGTATGATAAATGTCGAAAATACAGAAAGGCAGGCCCGTGAAATGGAAGAGCGCAAATTGCAGCTGCGGCAGGCAAAAAAGGTCAGCATACAGAAAAAGAGAGAAGTGCTCCGTCCTTGGAGGGCGTTGAGCATTGTGTTTCTGGCGCTGTCCTTTGTCATAACGCCGCTGACGGTTTTCGGGGAAGTCTTTCAAATTACACCGCCTGCCCTTTTCGGAAGCTGGGTGCAGGAAGACGGAGAAGGCACGGAACAGCTGTCCTATACGGCGCAGGCAGAGGCGGTAACGCTACTGCGCAATAATGGCGTTCTGCCGCTTCAAGCCGGCGCAAAGGTCAGCGCAACCGGCTGGCTGCAAAGAGCGCTGGAAACCGCGGGTTGTTCGGTCAACACGGCAGAGAATACTGACGCGGTGATTGTAACGGTTGATGCCCATACAGAGGCTGCCGTTCAAAAAGAGCAGCTGATAGCAGCGATGCGAATGAAGGACGAGGGAAAGACCCAAAGCATCGTACTGCTGGTGAATGCGGATTCTCCTGTTCTGGAGGACATTTTTTATAAAAATGCCGATGCAGCCCTGTGGATTGCCGGCGCTGACCGGATTGGAATGCAGGCAGTAGCGGACGTTCTGACCGGCAAGGTAAACCCCTCCGGCAGACTGCCTATGACCTGCGTTGCGCAGCCGGTTTTGTACGGCGGCGAAACATCTGCGTCCCAGGGTGCTGACCTTAGCTACAAGGAGTACGAGGCGCAATATGCGGCGTATGCCGAAGGCACTGAAACAAGCGATACGTATTCCTATGCGGAGCAGGTGGCGTTTGCCTTTGGCTTCGGACTGGGATATACGGAATTTACCTACAGCGATATGCAGGTTTCCCCTGAAGGGGAGCAGCTGCGGATTACACTGAATGTAACCAACACCGGCGCGGTTGCCGGTAAGGAAACGGTGCAGATTTATACGCAGCAGCCTGATAAAACCGGCGTTTCGCTGGCTGGCTTTGCAAAGACACAACTGCTGGAGGCGGGAGAAACCGGGCAGGTTACAGTAACTGTGGATATGCAGGCGCTTTCTGTCTATGATGCCGCCGATACAGGCGCTAACGTTCTGGCGGCGGGGGATTATTACCTGACTGCCGCAGCCAATGCCCATCAGGCGGTCAATAATATTCTGGCGGCAAAGGATTATACGCCGGAGAACACAGACGGCCGTATGGACGGAGCAGGGCAGCGGGAAAATGTTTGCCTGTGGACTGCGGAGGAAACCCGAATGTTTGCAGCGGCTGCGCCGGTTGCGCAGGAGAGTCAGCTGCCGACGATGGGCGCGGAAAACGGCTTGCGTTTGGCGGAAATGGCAGGCATTGCCTACGATGACCCGCTGTGGCAGACACTGCTGGACCAGCTGGATTTTCCCCAGATGTTAGACTGCTATCTGCGCCTGCCGGTGGCGGCAGTGCAGGCGCCTGCAATCCGTATGGCTGTATTGGAGAAGCTGAGTCCTTCCAAAACGGTTTTGGCGGCAAGCTGGAATACACAGCTTATTCAGGAGATTGGCACGGGGATAGGCAGCAGCTGTCTGCAGAAGGGAATTACCTGCCTGCAGGACGGGCTGTGGCAGGCAGAGGATACGTTGCTTTCCGGTAATAGCCGCAATGCCCTTTACAGCGGCTTGCAGGAAAAGGGCATCGGAATTTGCGGTGATGAAAGCATTGACGCGCAGCGCTTGCTGCAAAGCATTTTAAGCTGGCCGGAAGTGGATTCAGCGCTTATAAACACGCTGCGGGAAATCTGCCACCGCAACCTGTACCGGATTGCCAATTCTCCCGCGATGAACAGCGTGGATACGCAGATGTGGAATCCGGGCAACTTTTGGATTATGCGCGGCGCAATGCTGCTAAGCTGGGCGCTGTTCAGCGTCTTTGTGCTTGGGTGGATAAGCAGCAGAGGGCGTTGGAAACGCACTGAGGAATATTTAAGTTATAAAACGTTGAAGACTACGGCGCGTGAGGAGAAAAACCAGCCTGCAACCGTTGTGTAAATCACTAAAAAAGAGTATGATTCCGGAAACGATTTTTCCACCACGCACAAATGTTTTCTGCATATGGAAAAACTTAGGTGTATTCCATTGACAGATACCCTTATAAAGTGGTATAGTAATGCAAACAAATAGCCTGTAGGGCTATAAAAAGGGAGAGATTTGTTATGAAAAAGTTAGTTGCCTTATTGCTGGCTGCGATGCTGGTAGTATCTCTGGCTGCGTGCCAGGGCGAACAGGGTAATGATGAAAAGTTTGTAGTTGGTGTTTGCCAGCTGACACCTCACGTGGCGCTGGACGCAGCTACACAGGGCTTTGTGGACGCGCTGGAGGAAGCACTGGGCGCTGAGAATGTTGAAATTAAGGTTGAACTCGGCGGTGGCGATACTGCTACCTGCGCGCCGATTGTAAACGCTTTTGTTGCAGAAAATGTAGATTTGATTATGGCCAATGCGACTCCTGCCCTGCAGGCAGCGGCAGCAGCCACTTCCGATATTCCGATTCTGGGTACTTCCGTAACCGAGTACGGCGTAGCGCTGGATATCGATGATTTCAGCGGCACTGTCGGCGGTAACATTTCCGGTACATCCGATCTGGCTCCGCTGGACCAGCAGGCTGCTATGGTAGCTGAGTGGTTCCCCGAAGCAAAGAATGTGGGTCTGCTGTACTGCTCCGGCGAGGCAAACTCCAAGTATCAGGTGGATACAGTGCAGGCAGAGCTGGAAAAGCTGGGCTTCACCTGCAAGCAGTACCCCTTCGCAGACACCAATGATATGCAGGCAGTTACTCAGAAAGCTGCAGACGAATCCGATGTGCTGTACGCGCCTACCGATAATGCAATCGCCAGCGCAACCGGTACTGTGGACGGCGTTTGCCGGGCTGCCGGTGTTCCTGTGATTTCCGGTGAGGAAAATGCCTGCCGCGGCTTCGGTGTGGCAACCCTGTCCATCAGCTACTATGACCTGGGTGTAACCACTGGCAAGATGGCTGCAAAGATTCTGACCGGCGAAGCCGATGTCAGCACAATGCCCATCGCATACGCAGAGAACTTCGCCAAGAAGTACAACGCGGAAATCTGCGAGGATCTGGGAATTGAGGTTCCCGATGGCTACGAGGCCATTGCAGCAGAATAACCTGAACGAATAGCAGGAGGCGAGATGGCTGACCATCTCGCCCCCTTGTGCGTATATGAAAACCGTATTGGAGGAACAATCACTATGGCAAGCCTTATCAATGCCCTGCCAGGCGCCATATCTCAGGGTATGATCTGGGGTATTATGGCCATTGGCCTGTATATCACCTATAAATTACTGGAAGTTTCCGACCTTACAGTGGACGGCACTTTCTGTACCGGCGGCGCAGTTTGCGCTATGATGCTGGCTGCCGGCTATAATGTATGGATTGCTATGCTGGTGGCTTTCGTGGCCGGTATGGTTGCCGGTTGGGTAACAGGCTTTTTCCATACAAAGCTGAAAATTCCTGCAATTTTGTCGGGCATTTTAACCCAGCTTGCACTGTGGTCCATCAACCTGGCGATTATGGGTATGAAAGCCAATCAGGCGCTGAATATCAATAAATACACACTGCTGGTTTCCCTGCGCTACCTGCAGGACGTTGCCAAAGGCATACGGCCTGTCTGGCAGCACCCGCTGATTACTGTGGGCCTTTTCACCGCGGCAATTATTTTCGTGCTGTACTGGTTCTTTGGCACTGAATTGGGCGCATCGATTCGCGCTACCGGCGCAAACGGCCATATGGCGCGGGCGCAAGGTATCAATACCGACCGCAACAAGGTCATCGGCTTAATGCTGTCCAACGGTCTGGTAGCTCTCTCCGGCGCGCTGCTG
>JAZRGQ010000133.1:0-3273 GCA_045644405.1 Faecousia sp. | reverse complement strand
CGGCTCCGGCAGACCTTTGAACACCGTGCTCATATGCTCGGGCATACCGTCGGCGATAGAGTACACGTCTGTGGTAGCGCCACCGACATCCACTGCAATCAGCTCGCCGATTCCCGCCTCGCCTTCACAGCCCTGCGCCAGCAGGTTCATCGCCTGCAGCACCGCAGAGGGGGTGGGCATAAGAATATCGGACAGCAGCTTGGTTGCCTGGGACATACCCTTTGCCTGAATAATCCGGTTAAGGAAAATTTCCCGAATCTGCTTCTGGGTTTCCTCAATTTTCAGCACGCCGAACTTCGGCATTACATTGGGACACAGGTAAACTTCACACCCCTGTAAAATCTCCTGACATTGGCGGGCAGCGGTACGGTTACCGGCTACTACAATGGGAAATTCCGGAGCGATAGAGGCAAGCATTTTCGCATTATGCAAAATGCACTCTGTGTTACCTCCGTCAGTGCCGCCTACCAGCAGGAAGATGTCCGGCTTTGCCTGTTGAATCTCCTGCAAATCGTCTTGCGTCAGCTGGAAGGCATACACGCCAACAACCTTTGCGCCGGCGCCGAGGGACGCCATTTTCGCCGCCTCGCCGGTCAGCTCCGGCACCAGACCACTGGTAACCATTCGCAAACCGCCGGCTGCAGAAGAGCAGGCGTAGCACTTTTCAAATGTAACCTTGCCGATTTTTTCTTCCAGTTGCGCCAGACCGTTCCGCAGACCGTCATTAATGTCGGTCTCAACGGTAGTATAGGACGATGCGGTTGCCAGAATTTCTTCTGCTTCAACGTCTACCGCAACCAGCTTGGTATATGTACTGCCAAAATCGATCAGTAGAATCGGCTTCACTGATCCTCACCATCCATATGCAGCAGCTCGCGCAGTGCTTCAATGGTGGTTTCCGGAGAAGTTCCCGGTGCAAAAGCGCGGTCATAACCCATCTCCAGGAAGCGCTTTTCTACTTCTTCGAACTTCTGCTTGCCGATAACGATGTTGCCGCCAACTACCAGCGGAATTCCCTTCAGGCCTGCCTCATCACACTTCTGACGCATACCGCGGCAATCCAGCTCACCCTGACCGTACAGGGAGGATACCACAATGGCATCAGCATTGGATTCGATGGCTGCGGCGATGTACTCTTCCTGAGAGACCATAACGCCCAGATTTACCACCTCGAAGCCAGCCTCAGTAAATGCATGGTAAAGAATCTTGTTGCCAACTGCGTGGACATCTGCGCCGATAACGCCGATAACCAGCACCTTCTTTTTGCGAGTTTCCATACATAACACCTCATATTATATTTATTGTTTTTATATAATTGATATACAACTATATATTATAATGAACTAGTACACTTGTCAAGGAGGAAAGTCAGGTTTTGCCCCTTCCCTTCCCCATTTTTTTCGTTTATTTTGCAGCGAAAAGCCGTTTGGTCTTCTCCTGCAGGTACAAGAAGGAGCCTTCGTCCATTTCGTAGCCGCAGGTGATTACCTTGCCCGCAAACCGGTGCAGCAGTTTTGCCGCTTCCTGTGAGCAGTATTTTTCATAGGACTGGGGTACCAGTACCACATCTTTGCCCTTCAAAAAAGCGTCCATATCCATCTCCGGTGTAAACGCCTCGGGATCTGTTAGCACAACACCGTCTGTGTACTGCTGACAAGTATTGTACAGCAGCTGGCCAAACCGCAGACTGTAGCCCAGAACGCCCACTACCGTACCCTGCCGCAGCTTTACAATCCGGGCAAGGCTGTGGGGCATTAAGCGCAGCGCTACTCTGGCAATCCGCCGCTTTTCCGGCAGAACGCTTTCCAGAAACGGGGCGTGAGTAGCGGTGGTTACCACCAAATCCATATCCTCCTCGATTGTATAAGGATATTTCTCCACACTTTCAATCAGGTAGGTATACAAATCCACATTCGGCAAGGTGTGCATCTGCTCTGCCATATGGCCGAGAGTCTCCGGATTGCACTCCAGTATGGCGATTTTCACCTTCACGTCCTGCTCTTCCCGCTCCCGTAGCTTGAGATTCAGGAAGATGTTAATTTCTCCGGAGGAAAAGCCCATCTGCTCCAGCGAATGAAACATTGCGTCAATCGCTGCCATGGCCCTTTCCTTGCTGCTGCCGGAATCCTCAGGTCGGTAACGCACAAAAGTACCTCTGCCCTGTACTTTTTCAACAAGACCCAGTTGTTCCAGCGCGTCATAGGCACGTTTTACTGTACCCTTTGCCACGCCTATATTCTGCGACAGCTGCTGTACTGTGGGCAGCTGCTCACCGGCGGGCAGCTGACCTTTTTTCATCGCCACCCGAATGGCGTCCACCAATTGCTGATAAATGGGCACATCCAGTGCAGGATTTACTTGATAAATCGATTCCACCGGTTGTCCCTCCCGTTCAGCGGTTTGCAAGATATGCAGCTCTGCCGGTTTCGTACAGATTGTTGCCCTGCTGGTCAATAATAACGATTACAGGAAAATCCTCAACCTCCAGCCGGCGAATTGCCTCAGCGCCTAAATCTTCATAGGCGATTACTTCTGCTTTCTTGATACACTTACTCAGCAGCGCGCCGCAACCGCCGATGGCGCCGAAATAAACCGCACCGTATTCGCCCATTGCAGCCACTACTTCAGGTCCGCGCTTGCCTTTACCAATCATACCTGTCAGACCCTGCGCAATCAGCGTGGGGCTGTAGGCGTCCATACGGTAGGAAGTGGTAGGACCTGCAGAGCCGATTGCCTCACCCTCTCTTGCAGGAGTGGGACCGACAAAATAAATAATGCTCTCATTGACGTCCATAGGCAGAGGCTTTCCCTCTGCAACCAGCTCACACAGCCGCTTATGGGCTGCATCTCTGGCAGTATAAATAACGCCGGAAATCAGGCAGCTGTCGCCTGCTTTCAAGGTAGCCACCTTTTCCCGTGTCAGCGGGGTGGTGATTTTTACACACGCCATATCAAAGCACCTCCGTCTTGTGTCTGGTTACGTGGCAGTTAATATTCACCGCTACCGGCAAGCCGGCAATATGGGTGGGATATTCCTCAATATTCACCGCCAGCGCAGTGGTTTTACCGCCAAAGCCCTGGGGTCCGATGCCCAGCGCATTGATTTCTTCCAGCAGAGTCTGCTCCAGCTGGGCATAGAAGGGCTTTTCGTTCCGCTGGTCCACAGGACGCATCAGCGCCTTTTTGGCAAGGTAGGCAGCCTTATCAAAGGTGCCGCCAATGCCCACGCCCACCACAATCAGGGGGCAGGGGTTAGGACCGGCGTCCTCTACT
>JAZRGQ010000132.1:0-4841 GCA_045644405.1 Faecousia sp. | reverse complement strand
AAAGGTTATGCAGCCGGTGCATAAGGGACTGGAAAACCATTCCCTCTACTCCCGGAATGCGATGACCAGTGTATCTGTGTGTCTGGAATCCGGCATGCTGGCAACAGACGCCTGCCAGACAGACGTGCGCGCAGCTTCCGGTTACAGCCCTGTGGCATCTGCGATGGTGTACCCTGAGGATATGCCGAAGAAGGCCTGTACCAAGCACACAACAGTAGATTACTGCGTAACCGGTGGCGGCGTAGCAACCGAATACTGCAAGAATTTTGCAAATGTAGACCAGAATGTTAAGCTGGAAAAGCAGTCTTTGGTCAAGCTGACACTGAAGGAGATGGAAGAAATCCTGAAGGCGGAAAGTTACAGACTGGAAGAAAATATGCTGCGGGATGACTATGTGTATCTCGTTAACCCGGACGGCTCTGACGGCACGTTTAAGGGCTTCCACAACACAGCCAACGTAGGCGTAACAGCGCCTTATATGGTATGTACCGAGCATACCCAGGCAGGCTGGCAGGCATATCAGTCCGCCAATCCGGAGCAGCCCTCTGAGCCCGATGACGCCACTGTTGCGACTGTTCCGCCCGAAACTACAAATTAAGTATAATTGCGCTGGCTTTTGACAGATGGTAAGGAGAGACAGATGATTTGGATTTCCGATGAATGGAAAGAATATGAGCTTCTGGATACTTCCGCCGGTGAACGTCTGGAACGGTGGGGGAAGTATCTGCTGGTAAGACCGGATCCGCAGGTGATTTGGAATACGCCTCACAGCGATCCCAACTGGAAGAAATACGATGCCAGATATGTGCGTTCCAATTCCGGCGGCGGACGCTGGACGGACCACAATCTGCCGGAACGTTGGCAGATCCATTATAAGGATTATCTGACATTTAATGTAAAACCGATGAATTTTAAGCATACCGGTGTGTTTCCGGAGCAGGCTGCCAACTGGGATTTTATCCGTGAAAAGGTGGCCTCCGCAGGACGTCCGGTGCGTGTGCTGAATTTGTTTGCCTATTCCGGTGGCGCCACCTTGGCGGCTGCAGCCGGCGGCGCGGAGGTGTTCCACGTAGACGCATCAAAGGGTATGGTCTCGTGGGCAAAGGAAAATGCCCAGGCCTCCGGTCTGGCTGACCGTCCGATTCACTGGATAGTGGACGATTGCGGTAAATTTATTCAGCGGGAAATTCGCCGCGGACGCCGTTACGACGGCATTGTTATGGACCCGCCCAGCTACGGCAGAGGTCCCAGCGGCGAGATTTGGAAAATGGAAACCAGCTTTTATCCCTTCCTGTTGGAGGTGGGTAAGCTTTTGACGGATAATCCCTTGTTTGTGATTATCAATTCCTACACCACAGGACTGGCGCCCTCTGCTGTGGGCTATGCGTCCGACGTGGTATTTGGAGCAGTTGCAGGTGGCAGTACGGCTGTGGGCGAACTGGGATTACCGGTAAGCAGCAGCGGCTTGATGCTGCCCTGCGGCGCAGCAGGCAGATGGACACCGTAAGGAGGAACTTGATTTGCACAGTGCAATCAATGTAGAGCATTTGAATTATTCCTATCCGGGCGTGGATAACACGCCCGGCGTTGCCGTTTTTGAAGATTTATGCTTGCAGGTGGAATCCGGCAGTTTTGTTGCGATTTTGGGCAGCAACGGCTCCGGAAAATCTACACTTGCCAAGCATTTTAACGGAATTTTGCTGCCCTGTGGCGGTAAAATCTATGTTTACGGCATAGACAGCGCTGATGAAGGTAAGCTGATGGCAATTCGCCGCAGTGTGGGAATGGTGTTCCAGAATCCCGACAATCAGATTGTTGCCAATGTGGTTGAAGAAGATGTGGCTTTCGGACCGGAAAATCTGGGAATCGCCAGCCCTGTTATCCGCCAGCGGGTAGATAGCGCGTTAGAGCAGGTGGGTATGTATGACTACCGCGATCACGCGCCCCATTTACTGTCCGGCGGACAAAAACAGCGGGTTGCAATCGCAGGTGTAATTGCGATGGAGCCCAAGTGTATTGTGCTGGACGAGCCGACTGCGATGCTGGATCCGCAGGGACGCAGAGAGGTTATGCAGACGGTAGCAAAGCTGAATCGGGAAAAGGGAATTACCGTTGTGCTGATTACCCACCATATGGACGAGGCGGCGCAGGCGCAGCGGGTGGTTGTGCTGCACAAGGGAAAGGTTGCCCTTGACGGAGCACCGCAGGAGGTTTTTTCGCAGGTGGACAAGTTGCACGAATTGTCCCTTGCTGCGCCGGAAACAGTAGAGCTGTGCTGGCTTTTGAATAAGCAGGGCTTTGCATTGCCCTTAGATCGGTTACAACCGGAAGAATGTGCGCAGGCACTTTATGATGCTTTTAAGCAAGAGGCCTGACCCACTTAAGGAGAAGAGCAGAAATGCCGATATTACAGGTAAAAAATTTAAGCCATATATATAGCGCAGGCACACCCTTCGAGCACAGAGCGCTGGAAGAAGTGTCCTTTCAGGTTGAGCGCGGCGAGTTTATTGGTGTAATTGGACATACCGGCTCCGGAAAGTCTACATTGATGCAGCACCTGAATGGATTGCTGAAGCCTACCGGCGGAAGTGTTCTGCTGGACGGCGAAGACATTTGGTCCAATAAGGCGCTGACCAGACAGGCGCGGTTTCGTGTAGGTCTGGTGTTTCAGTATCCGGAGTATCAGCTGTTCGAAGAAACAATATATAAAGATATTGCCTTTGGTCCTAAGAATATGGGACTCTCACAGCAGGAAATTGACCGTCGTGTACGGGAAGCGGCTGCCCTTGTAGGCATTACGCCGGAGCAGCTGGAGGTATCTCCTTTTGACCTGTCGGGCGGACAGAAGCGCCGCGCTGCCATTGCAGGCGTGATTGCGATGGAGCCCGAGATTTTGATTCTTGATGAGCCTACTGCAGGGCTTGACCCTGAGGGCAGGGAAGAGATTCTTTCCAATATTGAGACCTACCGCAAGACAAAAAACGCCACCGTTATGATGGTGAGCCACTCTATGAGCGATGTAGCGAAGCTGGCGCACCGGCTTCTGGTGATGAATGGCTCCAGACTTGTACTGGACGGCACACCCCGGGAAGTGTTTGCCCACAGCCGGCAATTGCTGGAAATGGGTCTGGACATTCCGGCGGTTACCAGGGTGTTTCTCGAGCTGCAGCAGCTGGGTCTTGATGTACCGCCTGTGTTCACAATGGAGCAGGCAGCTCAGGCGCTTGCACAGCTGAGAGGAGGTGCTGACCGTGCTTAAGGATATTACATTAGGTCAGTATTTCCCGGGAAATTCTCCCATACACCGCCTTGACCCCAGAACAAAGCTTTTGATGCTGATACTGTATATTGTCGCCCTGTTCACAGCTGCTGGCTGGGGCGGCTACGCACTGGTGTTCGGTTTTCTGATACTGGCGGTTGCTTTGTCTAAGATTCCTGTCAAATCCATTGTCAGCGGTATGAAACCGCTGGTTATGATTCTGGTCTTTACGGGCATCTTAAATTTGCTGTTTACCGAAGGTGAACAGGTGCTCGTTTCCTTCTGGGTAATTACCATTACGCTGGAGGGTGTTTTGCGCGCAGCGCTGATGGTATCGAGAATTCTGCTGCTGATTACAGGCACATTTTTGCTGACTTATACCACATCTCCGATTGCGCTGACGGACGGCTTAGAGTCTTTGCTGAGTCCTCTGAAAAAGCTGCGTCTGCCGGTACACGAGCTGGCAATGATGATGTGCATTGCGCTGCGGTTTATCCCCACCCTCATTGAAGAAACGGATAAAATTATGTCCGCACAGAAGGCAAGAGGCGCAGACTTTGAAAGCGGAAAACTAATGCAGCGGATTAAGGCCCTGGTGCCTATTCTTGTGCCACTGTTTATCAGCGCGTTCCGCCGCGCCGATGAGCTGGCAACGGCTATGGAGTGCCGCTGCTATCAGGGCGGCGAAGGTCGCACGAAGATGAAGCTGCTGCGGTTTAAGCTGCTGGACGTAAAGACGTTTGCACTGGGAATTGTTTTGCTGGCAGGCGTATTGCTGCTGGGACGATGGGGAGTGTGATGCGTAATGCGCAATATTGCTCTTTTTTTAACGTATGAGGGAACTGCATACCACGGCTGGCAGGCACAAAAGAATCTGCCCACTGTGCAGCAGACCCTGGAAAAGGCAATCGCAATGGTGGTTGGCCACAGTGTACACGTTACCGGCTGCGGCCGCACTGACGCAGGCGTACACGCCCGTTGCTACGTGGCAAATTTCCGTACCGATTCCACAATCCCTCTGGATAGACTCCCTTATGCGCTCAACACCCACCTGCCGGTGGATATTGTAGTTACAAAGGCGTTTCAGGTGCACGACGGTTTCAATGCCATTGGCTCCTGCGCCCGTAAGGAGTATACCTACCGGATTTATAATTCCAGACTGAAAGACCCGTTTTTTGTCAACCGGGCGTGGTTTTATCCCAAGCATTTAGATGAGAAGATTATGCAGGCGGCGGCAGACCGGTTTGTCGGCACCCACGATTTTGCGGCGGTGCGCAGCTTAGGTACAGATGTAAAATCTACTGTCCGGACTGTGTATTATTACAACGTGGAGCGCCACGGCAATATGATTGAGCTAAAGGTTTGCGCTGACGGATTTTTGTATAATATGGCGCGGGCAATGGCTGGAACAGTGGTCTACGCAGCGGAGGGCAAGTTCCCACCGGAGCAAATCGATGAGATTTTGTCCGCCGGAAACCGCACAGCTGCCGGTCCTACTGTACCTGCAGGCGGCCTTCATATGGCCCACTTGTGGTACGTTGACGGAGTGGAAAAATTTGGAAGTTCCGTTCCTGATGTTTTT
>JAZRGQ010000131.1:0-2989 GCA_045644405.1 Faecousia sp. | reverse complement strand
ATGGCATCGCCGGCGTCCAGCAGAATCACATCGCCAACCACAAGGTCTTCACTCTTAATGGTAACGATTTTGCCGTCGCGCAGGGTTTTGGTAGTGGCGGCAGACATTTTTTGCAGCGCCTCTACAGCTTTTTCCGCCTTGCTTTCCTGCACCACACCCAAAATGGCGTTGATAAGAACAACTGCCAGAATGATAATGGAGTCGGTGGGGGTAACAAAGTGGCCGGCCTCAATGATTTCCGTTACTGCGGAAACAACAGCGGCAACCAAAAGAATGATGATCATAGGATCCTTCATCTGGTCGAAGAACCGCTTGAGCATAGAGTCCTTTTTGGCTTCTGCCAGCTTGTTTTTGCCGTTTTTCAGAAGTCTTTCTTCCGCTTGCGCAGAGGTAAGACCTTCAGGGCAGGAGTCCACATCGCGAAAAACAGCTTCGGTGGATTCGAGATAATGCTTCATTACGTTACTCCTTTTTCGTAATTTTGGGAGGGAAAATAAAAAACCCATGCACAGCAACCGCGGCCGCACATGAGTCTCATTCTTTTCAGCACCCCGGGCTTAACGCCGTTATGACGGGTGAGCCTCGTATGGCAAGCCATACGGAATTACTCCCTCAAGTGTTACCGATTATACCACTTATTTCATAAAACTGCAAGTAGTATTTTACAAGATTTAACAGAAAATCGCTTAAGATTATTTTACCCCATATATATTGACGCATACCTACAATTATGGTAAACTAAACAAAAAGAATTTAATAGGATTTTGCGGCGCTTTCGAGACAGGAAACGTCGCAAATGCCAAATCCTAAAGACAGGAAATCTGCGTGCATAGATAACGTAAAGGAGTGCTTGTAATGAGAGAAAAAACCGTATTTCAGGGTGCTGCTACAGCTTTGATTACCCCCTTGAATAAAGACGGGGTGGACTATCCTGCGCTGAAACGGTTGATTGATTGGCAAATTGAGGAGCAAATCGATGCGCTGGTTATTTGCGGTACTACCGGTGAGGGCGCAACGCTGTCCGATGCGGAGCACCGTAAGGTTTTGGAATTTTCTCTGGAAGCGGCAGCAGGGCGGGTACCTATGATTGCCGGCACCGGCTCCAACGATACGGCGTATGCCTGCCAGCTGACACGCCACGCCTGCCAGATTGGCTATGACGGCGTGCTGGTGGTAACGCCTTACTACAATAAGGCCACCCAGAACGGTCTGGTGGCGATGTACTCAGCCATTGCTGATGCTTCCACAAAGCCGATTATTATGTATAATGTACCGTCGCGTACCGGTGTTAATATCGAGCCTGCTACTTACCAAAAGCTGGCGGATCACCCCAATATCGGTGGCATTAAGGAAGCCAACGGCAATATTTCCAAAATTGTGGAAACGATGGCGCTGGTAGGGGATAAGCTGGACTTGTACTCCGGTAATGATGACCAGATTGTGCCGATTATGGCGTGCGGCGGCAAGGGTGTTATTTCTGTGCTTTCCAACGTAGCGCCCAGAGCCACAGTTCAAATGTGCCGGAAATATCTGCAAGGAGATGTTGAAGGCGCAATGCAGATGCAGAAGCAATATCTGCCCTTGATTAATGCCCTGTTCTCCGAGGTCAATCCCATTCCCGCAAAGGCGGCGATGGCGGCGATGGGCTTCTGCGAAAACTATCTGCGGCTGCCTCTGACACAGATGGAGCCGGCGCACTGGGCTGTTTTGCAGAAGTGTATGCGCGATGTAGGACTGGACGTGTAATATGAAAGTGATTATTAACGGCGCCGGCGGCCGAATGGGTCTGGTTCTGGCGCAGCAGATTGAAAAGGGCTGCCGGAATGCAGAGCTTGCTGCGGCGGTAGACATCTACGCAGAGGGTTTTCTGCCGACATTGGAAGCGGTTTCCGTTCCTGCAGACTGCATTATTGATTTTTCCAACCATACCGGCACTCAGGCGCTGCTGGAGTATGCAACGCAAAAAGGGTTGCCTGTAGTGGTGGCGACCACCGGTCATACCCAACAGGAGCTGGAGCTGATTCAAGCTGCGGGAGAAAAAATTCCTGTGTTTCACAGCGGGAATATGTCTCTGGGCATTGCTCTTTTGGCACAGCTGGTGCGGCAGACAGTGGCGATGTTCCCGGACGCGGACGTGGAAATCGTGGAAAGCCACCATAACGGCAAGGTAGATGTACCCAGCGGCACAGCGCTGATGCTTGCCCGCGCGGTGCAGCAAGCACGGCCGGAGGCAACACTGCTGGTGGGTCGCCACGAAAACGGCAAGCGGACAAAGCAGGAAGTGGGAATCCATTCTCTGCGAATGGGCAACACAGTAGGAATCCATCAGGTAATTATTAACACCGGCAGTCAGCTGATTACTCTGCAGCACGAGGCGCAGGACAGAGCCTTGTTTGCCGAGGGCGCGCTGGCAGCTGCGGCGTTTCTGCAGGGAAAGCCGGCGGGCGTGTATACGATGGAAGACATTGTTAAGTAAAGGGTGAAAAAATCAATGTTGCGAATCGGAATCGTAGGTTACGGAAATCTTGCCAAGGGTGTGGAATGCGCGCTGCGGCAGAATCAGGATATGAAGCTGGCAGCGGTGTTTACCCGCCGCAATCCGGAAACCGTAAAAATCTTAACGCCCGATGTACCGGTGGTATCACTGGATAACATTCTGGACTTTAAAGAAAAAATTGACATACTGCTTATCTGCGGCGGCAGCGCAAAGGATTTGCCGGTGATGACACCGAAGCTGGCAGAGACGTTTCACGTAATTGACAGCTTTGACACCCACGCCAATATTTCCGCCCATTTTGCGGCGGTGGATTCAGCGGCGAAGGGAAGCGGTCATATTGCGGTGATTTCTGCAGGCTGGGATCCGGGAATGTTCTCACTGAACCGGCTGTACGCGGCAGCAATTCTGCCCCATGGACAGGAGTATACTTTCTGGGGGAAGGGTGTCAGTCAGGGACATTCCGATGCGGTGCGCAGAATTGAGGGCGTGCAG
>JAZRGQ010000130.1:0-4041 GCA_045644405.1 Faecousia sp. | reverse complement strand
TAATCGTGCCGCGGATAGCTCAGGAAGGAACGGGAGTCGGTGAGCATACCGATAAAGTTGCCGAGGATTCCCAGATTTGCCAGTGTGGTCATCTGCTCCTGCATACCGGTTTTGTTGTCATTAAACCACCAGGCAGAGCCGTGCTGGAGCTTTCCGGGAGTTGAGCTGTCCTGGAAACAGCCAATCAGACTGCCCAGCTGGGCATTGTCTACAGGGTTGAGTGAGTAGAGAATCATCTTGGGGCAGGTGCCTGCCATATCCAAATCACTGAGCAGGCGGGCAATGTTGCCGCCGCAGGTGTTCTGAGCGATGGCGTCGCCGCCCATATCCGGACCCTGCGCCATAAACAGCCGCTGGTTGTTGTTTCGCAGGCAGGAGTAGTGGATTTGCATTACAATGCCCAGACGGTGGTATTCCTTGCCCAGATGCAGCAGCACTGCGGTCTGGAAGCCGTCGGCTTCCTCCTGGGTCAGCGCCTGTCCTGCCAGCGCCTTTTGGTAAATGGCGTCTACCTGCTGGTGGGTATAGGCTTTGTACGGCACATAGGCAAGACCGTGGTCGCTGGCCTTACAGCCGTGGTCATAAAAATAGACAATTCTCCGGGAAAGGGCGTCCAGCAGCTGGGAGAAGGTGGGAAGACTTTCTTTGCCGGTAACCTTTGCCAGCCGGTCGATATAGCCGCGCCACTCGGCGCCTTGAATGTTCACCGCCTTGTCGGGGCGGAAGGAAGGCGCTACTACGGTGGTGATAGTGGGGTCGGCGGCAATCTTTTCGTGGTAGCGCAAATCGTCCAGCGGGTCATCGGTTGTGCCGATGAACGCCACGTTGGATTTGCGAATCATACCCCGGGCGCTCAGGTCCGGGTCCTGCTGCAGCATACGGTTGCACTGCTCCCAGATGCGGGGAGCGCTTTCTGTTGTCAGCGGCTCTGTGATGCCGAAGTACTGCTGCAGCTCCATATGGCACCAGTGGTACATCGGGTTGCCGATAGCCATTTCCAGCGCCTGTGTGAAGTAGAGGAAACGCTGATAGGGGTCAGCATCACCGGTAACGTATTCTTCCGGTACGCCGTTGGAGCGCATCAAACGCCATTTATAATGGTCGCCAAGGTAGGTGCCGTCGGGCTGGATACCGCCGAGCCACACCTGCACCAGGTCCTCAAAACGCCGGTCCTCGTAAATCTCCTTGGGACTTAAGTGGCAGTGGTAGTCTACTAGAGGCAGCGCTTTTGCATAGTCGTGATAAAGATGGCGGGCAGTTTCTGTTTCCAGCAGAAAATCTTTGTCCATAAATGCCTTCATATAATCGCTCCTTTTAATAATGCTGTGCATAGTAGGGTGGACGGATATAGCGTTCGTGGCTGGTGGCGGTTGGGCGGGCATATACGCCGGAAACCAATCCCATCATCAGATATAGCGATGCAATGGACGAGCCGCCGTAGCTGATAAATGGCAGCGTCAGTCCGATAACCGGTGTAATGCCGATACACATACCTACATTACTGATAACCTGGAAAATCAAGGCCGCTGCGCAGCCAAAGCAAATCTGCTTGCGCAGATAGTCCGGACTGCGGTTGCCAACCCAGATGCAGCGGAGGATAATCAAAATCAGCAGAATGATTGCCAGCGCGCAACCCAGAAAGCCCAGTTCTTCGCCGATGGCGGAGAAAATATAGTCGGTATGCTGGGCAGTCAGCGCGCCCTGCTGGGTGCGGTTGCCGGAGAACAGACCCTGTCCAATCATACCGCCGCCGGTCAGGGACTTCAGACTTTGAATACTGTGCCACCGGACACCGATGCCGGCAGGGTCGATGTCGGGATTGTATAAGACCTCAAAACGCAGCCGCTGGTATCCGCTGAACACGTGATTCCAAATCATAGGCCATACGGCAACAACAAGTCCGCCGCCGGCTGCAAACCAGAGGGGGTTTACGCCGCCGGTCCACGCCATTCCGATAAAGATAAAAACGAAAATCAGGGAAACGCCCATATCGCGGGAGACCAGCAGATTCAAAACAACCAAAAGACCAATCTGAAACGCCATTTGACCGATTGAGGTGATATGAGAAATTTTATTCTGGTTGGCTGCCATAACCGACGCCATTATCAAAATAAAGGAAATTTTACAAAATTCCGCAGGCTGGATATAGAAGGGAAGAAATACAAAGTCCAGCCAGCTTTTATTACCGGTGCCGTTGTCTGTGCCGAAGGGAACAAGCAGCAGCAGCAAAAAGCAGTTAAAGACAATCAGCCAGAGCCGGTGTTCCGAGAAAAACTCCGCGTCAATCGAGGAAACAACGGCGTACAGAAAAACACCCAGACCGGCGGCGACAATTTGCAGCAGCACATAGCGGATTGTGTCCATATAGTTGGTTGCGCTGGAAATGATCAGGCAGCCAAAAGCGGTGGTTACCAGACACAAAAGCAGCAGCACAGGGTCGACTTTGCGCACGGACGAGAAAATCTGCCAGCGCTGGATATATTGCAGAAGCTTTTTCAGAGAACGGCCCATTGCCCCACCTCCTGAGTAATTTTGATACAGATAGAGTATACCATTTATTTTCCCAAATGTAAATTGCCAATGTCTTGATTTTTATGGGGAAAAAAGGTAAAATTTAGAAAAAAAGGGGGGCGCGCTATGGGGAAAATCGGAAAGATTCTGTCAGCGCTGTTGGTTGCCGTCTGCCTGGCGGCGCCGGCGCAGGCCGCGTATGAAAACACCTATCAAAACACCGGTGATATGCGCGCCGATATTGTGGGCGTGGCGCTGACCCAGGTGGGCTATACAGAAGGCGCCAACAATGACACCAAGTATGGCGACTGGATGAATCTGTCCAATCACCCCTGGTGCGCTATTTTTATCAGCTGGTGCGCCCGGCAGGCGCAGATTCCCACCAGTATCTTAAGCACAAACGGTCTTGCCAATCCTGCCGGTTTCGGCTTGAGCGATTATGTTTCCGGCAGCGACTATACACCCCGTACCGGCGACCTGTTTTTCAAAAAGAATTTTACCCACGCAGGGCTTGTGTACTATGTAGACGGCGCGTATTTTTATACCGTCGAGGGCAATACCAGCGATGGATACGAGACAGACGGCTATGCGGTGATGGTGCAAAAGCGGGTTATCAGCGACTATTATTTTGCTGCGCCCAATTACGGCGGCGCCTGCACCCACAGCTATCAAAAGCAGTACCGGCAGGAGCACCCCCACAAAGAATACTATACCTGCAGCCTTTGCGCCCACAGCTATGAAACGGACAATACCGCTCCGCAGGAAAGCTGTGATGCCTGCCGGCAGACACAGTGCAGCCACAGCTGGAAGACCCAGCAGCTGCGCGCGCCTACCTGCAGTCAGACCGGTGAGGAAAAGCTGCAGTGCAGCTTGTGCGGCGCGGAAAAAACCCAGACACGCAACAAGACCGATACCCACCGGTATACCGATTGGCAGAGCGATAGCGGAGAAACCCACCGGCGCATTTGTCAGGACTGTCAGCAGGCGCAAACACAGGCGCATTTGTGGCAGGACTATCAGCAGACAGCCACCGGACACAGCCTGCTGTGCAGCGAATGCGGACAGGCAGATGAAGAAAGCGCCCACAGTTTCCCTGAGGGCTGCGAGGCGGGTTGCCTGCATTGCGGCTATACCCAGCCGGAGCACCGGTTTGCCGATGCCTGCCAACCTGCTTGCCTGGATTGCGGGTATACACGGCAGGTCAGCCACAGCTATGCGGATACGCCGGAAGCTGACGAACAGGGGCACTGGTACAGCTGCAATCTTTGCAAACAGCAGTCCCCGCTGCAAGCGCACACACCCGGTCCTGCAGCCACCGAGCAGACAGCCCAGTGCTGCGCAGATTGCGGATTTGAACTGGCGCCGCCCTTGCCCCATATCCACGATTTTGCCCCTTATACCCAGACCCGCGCAACCCACAGCGGCAGCTGCAGCTGCGGGCAGGCGCTGGAGGCGCCGCACAGCTGGGATATGGCAACAGGCAACTGCAGCGTTTGCGCTATGGCGCCGGAGCAGACCCAACAGAAAGAC
>JAZRGQ010000129.1:0-9503 GCA_045644405.1 Faecousia sp. | reverse complement strand
CGCCACCTTCAGCACGTTTTCCATACTGCGACCGGTAACTGCCACTTTTCTGCCGTAGCGGTGGGCAGTGGCTAAAATCGCTTGAATGCGGTGCATATTGGAGGCAAACGTAGTAACAATAATCCGCTGGTTGCAGTTTTTAAACTGCCGGTCCAGACCTTCTGCAACAATCGCTTCACTGGGAGTGTAGCCTTGCCGCTCTACATTGGTAGAATCTGCCAGCAGCGCCAGAACGCCTTGATTGCCCAGCTCACCCAGACGGGCAAGGTCGGTCATACCGTCTTTCGCGGTAGGGTCAATTTTGAAGTCGCCGGTCATAACTACTGTACCCACAGGGGTGTGGATAGCAAAGGCAACCGCGTCGGCAATCGAGTGGTTAACGTGAATGAATTCTACAGTAAAACAACCTGCGCGGACAATATCGCCCGGCTTGTGGGTAATCAGCTTGACCTTGTCTGCAATACGGTGTTCTTCCAGCTTAAGCTTAATCAGTCCGCAGGTCATAGCCGTTGAGTGAATTGGGCAGGTTACCTGCTGCATACAGTAGGGAATAGAGCCGATATGGTCTTCGTGGCCGTGGGTGATGAACATACCGCGCAGCTTTTTCTGGTTGGCTACCAGATAGGAAAAATCGGGGGTAACCAAATCGACGCCGTACATATCCTCGTCGGGAAATCCTACGCCGCAGTCCACAATAATCATATCCTTGCCGTACTCCAGCACGGTAAGGTTTTTGCCGATTTCATCTAATCCGCCCAAGGGGATAATTTTCAGTTTTTCAGCCAAATTGTATATACTCCTTTCAAATCTAGACAACACAAACCAGCAGCCGATTGGGCAGATTACAGCCCTGAATCGCTGCTTTCTGCGGAAATCGCCTGCTAAACTTATCAAATTTACGGTACCGAAAAAGGATACCTGTTGCGCAGGTTTGCCCACCTGCCGCCTGTTTGTATAGTATAGCACAATTTTTCTGAAATGTATACAAAAAATTTTCGTGCCGGTATGACAGAAAAATTTGAAAAAGCTTGATAAATAGGTTGCCACCGCCCTTGAAATTTGCTATAATAGCTGGAAAGTGAGTCAGTATGCCCAAAAAGGAGGCAGACAATATGAATAAAAAGCTTGGCAGACTGCTGCAGGTCAATATTGGCGCGTTTTTTATCGCGCTGGTAGTGTTTGTGCTGGCAGCGGCTTTAATGCAGAATTATGTGCTGGCGGCAATTGAATTGGTGCTGTCTGCTTTCCTGTTTACACTGTATCTTCTGGACCGTAAAAAGCGGCATAGATTACTGGAAGAGTATCTGGACAAAGAGCTGCAGGAAGAAAATGCTGACTTGTCCGCCCGCCCTCCGTTTCCTATGGTAGTGGTACGTCTGGCGGATAACGGCATCGTCTATGTCAATCCCAGCTTCGCCGCTTTGATTGAATATCAGGACGCTTTTCGTGAGCAGACCATCGACGGTATCCTGCCCGATTTTTCCACCGATTGGCTGACTGCGGGCAAGACCGAATATCCCTACGATGTAACCATTCGCAATCGCCGCTACCGTGTGTGCGGCAGCGTTATTCGGGCAGATGACCCCCAGGCAACACGGCTGGGCGTGCTGTATTTTACAGATTTGACAGAACTGTATCAGGTGCGGGACGAATATATTCGCTCCCGTCCGGTGGTTTCCATTATTCTGGTGGACAACTATGAAGAACTGACTAAGAATCTGTCGGAAGGCGCAACCTCTGCGCTGAATGCGAAAATTAATGAGGCAATTACCAAATGGACTGAGGATTACCACGGCTTGCTGCGGCGGCTGGAGAGAAACCGGTTTTTGTTCATTTTTGAAAAGCGGGATTTAAAGCGGGCAATCGACGGGAAGTTTTCCCTTCTGGAGGATATTCACGAGATTACCAGCCCCTCCGGTCTGGCAGCTTCCATATCCTTCGGACTCGGCATAGAGGCGGAGAGCTTTGAAGAAGCCTATGATTTTGCTGCCCTTTCTATTGAAATGGCGCTTAGCCGTGGCGGCGACCAGGCAATTATCAAAGACCGGCTGAATTTCGAATTCTACGGCGGCAGAACAAAGGAAGCGGAGCATCGCAGCAAGGTGCGTTCCCGTGTAACTGCCAACTCTTTGATGGAGCTGATAGGGCAGAGCAGTCAGGTTTTTGTAATGGGTCATAAGAGCGCGGATATGGACGCGGTCGGCGCGGCTGCGGGCATTTGCTGCCTGTGCCGCAAAAAAGGAAAGCCTGCCTATATTGTGCTGGACTTGCAGAACAACGTATCTGAAAGTCTGATTGCGCAGCTGCAGCAGATGCCGGAGTACAAGGAAACATTCATCTCCGCACAGGAGGCAATGATTCTCAGCGATAACCGCAGCACACTGGTGGTGGTGGATACCAACCGTCCGGATCAGGTGGAAAGCAGACAGCTTCTGGAGGCTATCCCCAGAGTATGCGTGGTGGACCATCACCGCAGAGCAGCAGATTACATTAAGCCTGTTGTTGTAAATCTCCACGAGCCCTACGCCTCCTCTGCATCGGAGCTGGTTACAGAGCTTTTGGAATACGCGGTGGAGAAAAAAGATGTTCTGCCGGTAGAAGCAAAGGCTTTGATGGCAGGTATGTTCCTGGATACCAAGAGCTTTAACGTACGCACCGGAGAGCGTACTTTTGAGGCAGCTGCCTTCCTGCGTCAGCTGGGCGCGGACACTACAGAAGTAAAAAAGCTTCTGCAAAACGATTTCCAGGATACAATGGAAAAGTATCAAATCATTAAATCCTCGCGGCTGTACCGGCAGGAGCTGGCAATTGCAGCGCTCAATTCCGGTACTTCCCGTACGTTGGCAGCGCAGGCGGCAGATGAGCTTTTGAATATTTCCGGTATTACAGCATCTTTTGTCCTGTATCCGGACAATGACCAGATTGTTGTTTCAGCCCGTTCTATCGGCAACATCAATGTGCAGATGGTGCTTGAGCCGCTGGGTGGCGGAGGAAACTCTGCGACAGCCGGCGCCCAGATTCCGGGCAGCACAGTAAAAGAAGTATTGGACAAGTTGGTATCATCTATCGACAGGTTCTATGAGGAATAAGGAGAAAAGGTTATGAAAGTAATTTTATTGCAAGATGTAAAGGGTAAGGGCAAGAAAGGACAGATGCTGGAGATTTCCGGCGGCTACGCCAGAAACTACCTTCTGCCCAGAAAGCTGGCTGTTGAAGCTACTGCAGACGCAGTCAATACAAAGCGTATGAACGACAAGGCAGCGGCAGAAAAGGCTGCCAAAGAAAGAGCAGAAGCTTTGGAGATTTCCAAGGTGCTGCGGGAAATGACTCTTGTGGTTACCGCAAAGGGTGGCGGCGCCGGCAGACTGTTCGGCTCGGTTACCAATCAGGAAATTGCCGATGCGCTGAAGGCGAAGTCCGGTATCACGCTGGATAAGCGGAAGATTGTGATTTCCGACCCCATTAAAAGTGTTGGCACATACACAGTGCAGTGTAAGCTCGGCTATGAGATTACCGCGCCGCTGACAGTAAAAATCGAGGAAGCGTAACTAAAAAAGGGGGAAAACCCATGGTTGAAGAATTGCTTGCCAGACAGCAGCCCCAATCCCTGGAAGCAGAACAGGCGGTACTGGGCTCTATCTTAATCGACAGCCGCTGCTTAAACGATGTTATCGGCATTGTGCGGCCGGAGGATTTTTATCAGCAGCAGAACAGGGAGATTTATGAAACAATCTATACGATGTTCAACTTCTCCCAGACCATCGACCCGGTTACTGTGCTGGACAAAATGCGGGAACTTGGTGTGCATCACGATAATTCCCGTGATTACATTCAGCAGCTGATGGAAATTACGCCCACGGCTGCCCACGCTGCCCGCTACGCAGGAATTGTGCGGGAGAAGTCTATGCTCCGCGGGCTGGCAGATGCAGCTTCCAGCATTAGTAAGACAGTCTATGACCAGGTTGGTACGGCTGCAGAAATCCTGGAGAACGCAGAGAAGCTGATTTACGGTCTGCGTAAGGGTGAGCGGGGAGATTCGCTGGAGCATATCGGCGTTACCTTGCACAAGGTTTTCGACCGGCTGAATATCTTAAGCAAGTCCGACTCAGGCATTCCCGGTCTTTCTACCGGCTTGCGGGATTTGGATAAGAAAATCAACGGTCTTAATAATTCTGACTTGGTGCTGATTGCCGGAAGACCTGCTATGGGTAAGTCTGCCTTTGCGCTGAATCTGGCGCTGAACGTGGCAAAGAAATACAATACCACCGTTGCGATATTTAACCTGGAAATGTCCAGAGAGCAGCTTGCAATGCGTCTGTTGGCGATTGAGAGTTTTGTGGACGGTCAGAAGATGGCAACCGGCAAGCTGAGCGAGGAAGAATGGGTCAAGCTCTGTATGGCATCTTCTGCATTGAGCCAGACAGATATTCGCATCGACGATAATCCGTCGGTTACTGTGGCGGAAATCAGCGCCAAGTGCCGCCGGCTGGATAATCTTGGCCTTGTGGTGATTGACTACCTGCAGCTGATGAGCGGCGCAGGTTACGGCAAGAATAGCGATAACCGCGTAAACGTGGTGGGCGAAATCTCCCGTTCTTTGAAAATTATGGCAAAAGAACTGAATGTGCCGGTAATTTGTTTAAGCCAGCTGTCCCGTGGTCCGGAAAGCCGGCAGGACAAGCGGCCTATGTTGTCGGATTTGCGTGAATCCGGCGCTATTGAGCAGGACGCCGATGAGGTGCTGTTCCTGTACCGCGATGAGTATTACAACGAAAATACCGAGGATAAGGGTATTGCTGAGTGTATTGTTGCCAAGAATCGCCACGGCGAGGTTGGCACTGTGAAGATGCAGTGGGTACCCCAGTATCAAACGTTTGCAGACCGGGAGTGGAAGCATGCTGAATAAGCTGACAGCATTCATTGGCAAATATGCGATGCTCCAAAAGCAGGACAGCGTAATCTGCGCAGTGTCCGGCGGACCGGATTCTATGGCGTTGCTTTGGGCGATGTATATGCTGCAGGACAAGCTGCAAATCCGGCTGTCTGCTGCCCATTTTAACCATTGCTTACGTGGTGAGGAGTCAGACAGGGACGAAGCCTTTGTCCGTAAATTTTGTAAGGATTACGATATTGCGCTGGTTGTGGAACGCAAGCAGGTGAAGGCCGGAAAAAAGGGCCTTGAAGCAGCTGCAAGGCAGGCGCGTTACGACTTTTTTGCTACCTTGCCCGGCTTTGTTGCCACGGCCCATACCGCCGATGATAATGCGGAAACTGTGCTGATGCATCTGGTGCGCGGCACAGGGCTGAAAGGTCTGGGCGGAATTGCGCCGGTAGCCGGAAGGATTATCCGCCCCATGCTGGAAGTTACGCGGGCGCAGGTACTTGCATTTCTGGAGCAGTACCACGTGCCCTATGTAACTGATAGCACCAACGCGGAGGATATGTTTTTACGCAACCGGCTGCGTCATCACGTGATGCCGCTGCTGGAGCAGGAAAATCCGAAGCTTTCGCAGAATTTATCTGCTATGGCAATGCAGCTGCGCAATGATGAAGCGCTTCTGGAAAGCCTGACCCCTCAGACAGACCGGATTGAACAGCTGCGCCAAATGGATACTGCCAGCCGCAGCCGCGCTCTGGCGGGATTTCTGGAAATGGCAGGCGTAAAAGAGCCGGAAAGAGAGCATATTCAGTTGGCGGAGCGGCTGGTGTTTTCCGCGAATCCGTCGGCAAAGGCAAGCTTTCCCAACGGTGTAACAGTGCGCTGCAATTATGACAGGCTGATTGCCTGTAGCGATACACAGCCGCTGGAACAGCAGGAACTGCCGGTATCCGGTAGCGTAACATTAAACGATCCGGGCATTACTGTAAGCTGCAAGCCGGCTGTAAATGCAGTAGCTGGCGTGGACAGCTTTACCGTTGTACCCAGAGGAAAAATTCTGGTCCGTCCGCGGCAACAGGGAGATTCTATGCGCCTGTCCGGCGGCACGAAAACATTAAAAAAACTTTTTATTGACAGAAAAATTCCAGCCCACCGCCGTCTGCAAATTCCTGTGATTGCAGATGATGAGGGTGTGCTGGGCGTATATGGCATTGGTCCCAATCTGGACAGAGTTTCCAATTCTGCAGATGGGGTTACAATATTTTTTGAATCTATAGATAAAACGGAGGATTCCCAATGAATCAGGATATTATGAAGGTGCTGATCAGCAAGGAAGAAATTCAGGAAAAGGTGCAGCAGCTGGCGGCGACACTGTCTAAGGATTATGCAGGCAAAAATCCTGTGTTTGTAGGCGTTTTGAAGGGCGTGGTTATGTTCTTTGCAGATATTGTTCGCAGCGTGGACATTCCCTGCCAGATTGATTTTATGTGGATATCCTCCTACGGTAGCGGCACCGCTTCTTCCGGTAAAATGGACGTAAAGCGCGATGTTTCCACCGATTTGAAAGGACGGCACGTGGTGATTTTAGAGGATATTTTCGACACTGGAAATTCTCTGGACTTTACTTACAACCATCTGCTTTCCAAAGAACCTGCATCTGTGGAAGTCTGTACACTGTTGGATAAGCCGGAACGGCGGAATCCTGCTGTAAAGCTGCAGCCGAAATATGTTGGTTTCGTAATTCCCAATGAATTTGTGGTAGGTTACGGACTGGATTACGATGAGTATTACCGGAATCTGCCTTATGTAGGCGTCTTAAAGCCGGAAGTATATACCAAATAAGGAGAACTAATTTGAAAAACCGCAAACTGATTACTACGCTGATATACGGCGCTGTGTTAATACTGGCTTTTTCCTGGATGCTGGGTCTGTTTGGCAGTCGGGATCAAGGGTTGACCTACTCCCAGGTGGTAGACCTGTTTCGTCAGGAGCAGGTGCGTAACTTCGTTGTAGACGGGCAGACCATTCAGATGGAGCTGTACAACCCCCACGACGGCAAGAATACGGTTACCGCTAAGCTGGCAGACGTGGAAAGCTTCCGGCAGGAGCTGGCGCCTCTGTGGCAGGAACAGGCTGACGAAAAAATTCTGCTTTCCTACAATTTTATTCCTGAAGATCGCTTCTCACCCTATGATCTGGTTTTGCCGATTATATTGGCGGGACTGGTGCTGCTGCTGGTGTGGGCAATAATGATGGGTCGCGCCAACGCCAAAAATCCGATGAATAATTTCGGAAAAGCGCGGACGCAAAAGGGTGCGCGCGGCGGAAAGAAGGTAACATTTGACGATGTTGCCGGCGTTGATGAGGAAAAGGCAGAATTGCAGGAGGTGGTAGACTTCCTGCGCAATCCCCAGAAATTCACCCAGATTGGCGCAAAAATCCCCCACGGAATTTTGCTGGCAGGCGCGCCGGGTACCGGTAAGACTTTGCTGGCGCGGGCAGTTGCCGGTGAGGCAGATGTCCAGTTCCTGTCTATCTCCGGCTCTGACTTTATGGAGATGTATGTAGGCGTTGGCGCAAGCCGTGTCAGAGACTTATTTGAGCAAGCCAAGAAAATGGCGCCTTCCATTATTTTTATTGACGAAATTGACGCGGTAGGCCGTAAGCGCGGCTCCGGTTTAGGCGGCGGCCACGATGAACGCGAACAGACACTGAACCAGCTGCTGGTGGAAATGGACGGATTCGGCACAACAGAAGGCGTGATTGTGCTGGCGGCTACCAACCGCCCCGATATTCTGGACCCGGCATTGCTGCGCCCCGGCCGTTTCGACCGCCAAATCTATGTCAGCAGTCCCGATGCAAAGGGCAGAGAAGAGATTCTTAAGGTCCACGCCAAGGACAAAAAGCTGGGCGAGGACGTGCAACTGCGGACGGTTGCGCTGGCAACAGTGGGCTTCACCGGCGCTGATTTGAGCAACCTTTTGAATGAAGCAGCGATTATGGCAGCGCGGGACAACAGACCTGTGCTGACAATGAATGACCTGAATGAGGCAATGATGAAGATTCTGGCAGGCCCTGAAAAACGCAGCCGTGTACGGCTGAAAAAGGACCTGCGCCTGACAGCGATCCACGAGGCTGGACACGCAGTTGCAATGTACAGCCTGCCCAGCCACGACCCTGTGCATCACATCTCCATTATTCCCAGAGGACAGGCGCTTGGTCTGACCTGGACCCGTCCTTTGGAGGACAGCACCCATCTGACCCGTAATGAGATGTATGAGCAGATTGTAGGTCTGCTGGGCGGACGGGTGGCAGAAGCCCTGTTTTTACAGGATATCTCTACCGGCGCCTCCAACGATATTGACAGAGCCTCCAAGCTTGCGCGGGATATGGTGGCGCGTTACGGTATGTGCGAAAGTCTGGGCGCGGTATCCTACACCGGCGGCGATGAGCTGTTTATCGGCAGAGATTATCAAAGCACCAAGAGCTACTCTGAAAAGGTGGCAGGCAGCATCGATGACGCTGTGAAGGCGCTGATTGATAAGGCTTATGCCCAGTGTGAGGAAATTCTGAAAAAAGATGCGGATAAGATGAAGCAGGTGGTTGCATTCCTTCTGGAGCACGAAACAATGACCGGTCAGCAATTTGCAGATTGTATGGAGGGAAAGGAGATTAGCCAGACCTCCCAAGTCTTGCTGTTTGATGCATACACGGAAACAGAAGAGTGAGAAGGCTATCTCAATGATTGCTTGCGCAGACACCGTTTTTTGCAATGGTTGTAAACGCATAATAAAAAATCGGCACATATTGTGCCGATTTTTTCTGTATTGAATGCCCGAGAGGGAGTCTTGGCAGCTTGAATTGACGCGTTATAATTTATAGTGCGTAGAAGTAAATGGCCAGAAATTGCAACAGGCTTCCCAGAACGACGAAGATGTGAAATACGGAGTGCATCCAATGAATCTTCGACCCGATCCCGTAAATGACTGCGCCGACTGTATAGATAATACCGCCTGTAAGCAAAAGGTAGAAACCGGTCGGTGTCATCACCTGCATTGCTTGCGGCAGAAAGAAGATGATGCCCCAGCCCATAGCAATATAGCAGACCATTGAGAAAACATTGTACTTTTTTAAGTCGATGGCAGTCAACGTGGCAGCTAATATGGCAAGGCTCCATTCTGCAGCCAGCAAGCCCCAGCCAATCAGCGGATATACCGGCACGAAAGCTGAAAGCAGAATCGGCGTGTAGGTGCCACAGATTAAGAAGTAGATAGTGCAGTGGTCGATCACTTGCATCACTTTCTTGCCGTTGCCGGGACGCAGTCCGTGGTAAACACTGGATACGCTGTACAGGGCAATCATAGCGCCTGCGTAAACAGCTGCCCCTACAATACCGGGGATATTGCCTGCTGCTGCGGCGCGCGTTACACAAAGGACGAGTGCAGCAATGCCAAGTGCGCCGCCTGTGATATGGGTTACCATATTCATAATTTCTTCGCCTTTTGTATATTCCGGCAGAAGCCTGTCTGCAAGTTTGATTCGCTTTTTCATTGCATTACCGCCTTTCGTTTCTGCTACTATAATAGCAGCTGCACAGGAAAAAGCACCCTACTGACGCAGGTAG
>JAZRGQ010000128.1:0-1758 GCA_045644405.1 Faecousia sp. | reverse complement strand
GTTCGTCTACCAGGGACTGGAATCCCTGCGCCGGACCAACCGCCCGGGTCTTTTCGCGCTGATGCAGCAATGCGGCTGCAATCCCGCCACTTTGTCCGCCTCCTCTGTGGGCTATATGCTGGCGCCCCGTATCAATGCCGCCGGCAGAATGGGGCAGATTCAGCTGGCAGTGGACCTGTTCCTGACAAAGGACCCACAGCAGGGCGAAGCTCTGGCAAAGGCCCTGTGTGAGCTGAACAGGCAGCGGCAGGGCGTGGAATCGGAAATTTATCAGCAGGTAGTGGATATGCTGCCCAGCGGAAAAACGCCGGAGGCGATTGTGCTGGCAGACGAAACCTGGCATCAGGGTGTGGTGGGCATTGTAGCAAGCCGCATTGCCGAAGAATACTGCTGCCCCACCTTCCTTATCTGTCTGGACGGAGAACACGGCAAAGCCAGCTCCCGCAGCTACGGCGGCTTTAATCTGTTTTCCTCTCTGCGGAAGCTTTCTCCGCTGCTGGAAAGCTATGGCGGCCACGAGCTGGCAGCCGGCTTTACCATTCACCGCGACCGGATTGACGACTTCCGCAAAAGCATTTGCGCGCTGGCGCAGGAATACTACGGCGTGGACACCCCCAGAACTGTTCTGGAGGCAGACTGCGTTGTTCCTCCGGAGCTGCTGACCCTTCCCAACGTTGACGCGCTGCAGACCTTAGAGCCCTGCGGCAACTGCTGCCCCAAGCCGGTGCTGGTTATGGAACGGCTGCAGGTGGAGCGCATCAGCCAGGTAGGCAACGGGCGGCATATGCGGCTGCGGCTGCGCCACGGACAGTACGGCTTTAATGCCATCTACTTCTCCACTACGCCGAAAAACGCCTCTATCGCCCAGTCTGACTGGGTGGACGTGGCTTTCGTTGCTCAGGTAAACGAATTCCGTGGAGACCGGTCTGTCCAGATGAACATTCTGGATATCCGCCCCTCCTGTAAGGCGAGCTGCTCCGAAGAAACTTCCGGGTATCGGGCGCTGCGCGCCGGCACTTTAGATGCCCGGACCGCCGCGGCGCTGCTGCCGGAGCGGGCAACACTGGCGCTTATCTGGCGCTACCTCTCCTGCACAGGGGATTTGGAGGAAACCCCGATGTGCCTGTGCCGGAAAATCGTGCGCTGGTCCGAGCAGCCTCTGCGTCTGGAGCAGCTACTTACCTGTTTGGACATTTTTGCCGATGTGGGCCTTTTACAGGTGCAGCATCAGCATAAAAATATTTCCATTCACCTGATACCACGGCAGGACAAAGCAGAATTGGCTGACAGCCACACGATGCATTTGCTGCTTGCCGCGAAAGAGAGTTGAGAATCTATGGAAAGCTTTGCAGAACGATACGGCTCTATGTACCAAACCATGCAAAAATGTATGCACGGTGCAGATATGGAGCAAATAGACCGCGCGGTGGAATATGCCCGGGAAAAACATAAGGACCAGAAGCGGAAAGACGGCTCTCCCTACATCATTCACCCCCTGGCAGTGGCAGAAATTGTGGCGGAAATGGGTCTGGATATGGACGCCATTTTGGGCGCTCTGCACCACGACTGCATCGAAGACACCGATGCCTCCTTTGAGGAAATTTCCCGTCTGTTCGGTCAGACCACCGCAGAACTGGTGGAGGGTGTTACCAAGCTGACCCGCGCCAATTTTTCCAGCTCCGAGGAGCAGCAGATGGAAAATCTGCGCAAAATGTTTATGGCAATGTCCAAGGACATTCGGGTGGTGCTTATCAAAAT
>JAZRGQ010000127.1:0-21169 GCA_045644405.1 Faecousia sp. | reverse complement strand
GCAAACTTATTAATGCCCACGCCCTGACAGGCTTTGGCAATTTCCCCCACCTTTTCTCCGCTGCAGACGCAAATATGATAGGGCTGTCCGTTGCAGGCGGAAGGTGCCAGCCGCGCTGCCTCCAGAATCGCGGTGATTTTTTCCTCCTCCACCGCTAAAGTTGTATCATAGCTGCGGCAGGACTGCCGCGCCTGTGCAATTTCCGTAAAATTCATACCTGCTCCTCCTTTTTTCTTTTATTATATTGCTGTTTTCAAAAAATGGCAACTGTTTGCTTTTCCGGTTGTCAGGAATTTTATAAAGTGGTATCATAAGAAAAAGCCCCTCAAAAGGAGATGCAAAAATGAAGAAGCCCTCCGTTTCCAATTATGATTTAATGCGCAACAGCTCCCAGTCCCTGTTTCTCAGCTACGATATTGCGCCTATGGTCGAAAAATACGCCCTTTTACAGGACGCAGACTTTACATATATCACCTTTTTGTCAGAAGACTTTCGCATCAGCCGGCGCACCGGCAAGGTGGAACGCCTTTCCGGCAACGCGCCGGAGCAGGCAACCTTTGAAGAGAGTATGACCATCTATGATGTGCTGTGCTATGCGAAAATCGATGCGGCGCTATGCGGAGAATTTTCCTCTGTTATGCAGCTGGAGGGGGTTGCCAAATCCGCCAACCCCGGCGGCGATATGTTCCAAAAGTACGCCCGCCGTTTTGCCGGAAGAAAAGAGGCATTACGGAAAGCCTGCGAAGCGCTGGGCGGTATCCCCTATCCCATCGGCGAAGTTGCCTATCAAATCCCTCTGTTTGATTTTTTGCCGGTTGTGCTCCAGTTCTGGGACGCTGACGAGGATTTTGAGGCTCAGCTGATTGTCAAGTGGGACAATCACGCCCTGCGCTTTATGCACTTTGAAACCACCTTTTACGCTACCGGCAGCTTGCTGCAGCGCCTGATTTCTTTTTTATAAGTTAGAAAAAACACCATATACTAACGAAAACCTATTCAGGAGAATCGTTATGTATATGCTAGATTTCGCCCGACAGATAAAGCAGGAGCTGCTGCAAATCCGCCGCACTCTGCACAAGTACCCGGAGGTCGGCGACGCACTGCCGCAAACGAAAGCCTTTGTTATGGAAAAGCTTACCGGCTATGGCTACACCCCGGAAGAGCTCTGTCAAAGCGGCATTGTGGCTGTATTGGAGGGGGCAAAGCCGGGTAAAACCCTTATGCTGCGCGCCGATATGGACGCTCTGAAAATTCCGGAGGAAACCCGCCTCCCCTTTGCCGCCACCAACGGCGCTATGCACGCCTGCGGCCACGATATGCACACCGCTATGCTGCTGGGCGCAGCAAAGCTTCTTATGCAGTTCCGGTCAGAGCTTTCCGGAACTGTAAAATTTGTGTTCCAGCCCAATGAGGAGGGATTTGCCGGCGCGAAAGCGATGCAAAAAGCCGGCGTCCTGGAAAACCCTTCCGTTGATGCAGGTCTTGCTCTGCACGTCGCCTCCGGAACGCCTTCCGGCACTGTTTTGTGCGGAAAAGGTGTGTTTATGGCAGGCTGCACATTTTTCCGCATTCGGGTAACCGGCACCGGCTGCCACGGCGCAATGCCGGAAACAGGGGTAGACCCTGTGAATATTGCCGCCCACATCTACCTTTCCCTGCAGGCGCTGATTGCCAGAGAGATTTCTCCCCTCACCGCCGCGACTGTAACCGTTGGGCGCTTTACCGCAGGAGAAGTTCCCAACGTGATTCCGGAGACGGTGATTATGGAAGGCTCAATCCGCGCCTTAGACCAAACGGTAGCGGCATACCTCTACGAAAGAATCGTCCAGATTGCCGACAGTACGGCGCGTTTATTCCGCGGGCAAGCCCAGGTGGAGGAAATTGCTTCTGTTCCCCCGCTGAAAAACGACGAAGCGCTGACAGAAAGATTTGAAAAATTACTCCTGCAAATTCTGCCTGCTGAGCAGGTGGTCAGTCTTTCTCAAGGAGGAATGGGCTCTGAGGATTTTGCTGTCTATACCCACCGGATTCCCTGCGCCTATCTGCTTATCGGCGCCGGTACTGCGCAGGAAAACGCCGCTTTCGGAAAGCCAATGCACAACGCCGGCGTCGTCTTTAATGAGGATATTCTGCCGCTTGGCAGCGCTGTTTTAGCCCATTGCGCTCTGCATTGGCAGCAATAATCCCCCCATACTTCCGGTTTTCACGGGCGCTGCACGCATCTGCAGCGCCCGTCCTGCTTGAGAAAAATTGCTGGAATATGCAGGAAAGTATTGTAGTTTGCTGAAAATTGTGATAAAATTGCGAACATACGGAGGTATGACTATGGGTGATTTACACACTGATTTTATATATAGAAAAATCGAGCGGCCGAACAGATTCCTTGCCTGGGTAGTGCGCTTTGCGTTCCGCGTAATCTGCAAAAAGCGCAATGTAAGCTTCGTCTATGATGAAGACTACCTGAAGATGCAGGATAAGCAAATGGTCATTCTGTGTCAGCACCGTTCCCGTCTGGATTACATATACACCTTTGCCGGCTTAAAAAGGACAAACGTTCATATTCTTTGCGGCTATCAAAACATATTTGAAAAGTGGATTTACCCCCTTTTGAAGCGCTTGGGTGTAATTGCGAAAATGCTGTATCAGCCGGACGTGCAAGCCACAATGCAGCTGATGCGCGTAGCAAAGCAGGGTAACTCCATTATGATATTCCCCGAGGGTATCCAGTCCACCAGCGGCTCTACCCACCCCATCAATCCGGCAACAATGAAGCTGCTTGCAAAGCTGAAACTGCCGGTAGCCCTTGTTACGCTCAAAGGCGCATATTTCACCAGAACCCGGTACTCTACCGATGTGAAAAAGGGAAAAATCACCGCCCATTACCGCAAGCTGTTTGACAGTGAAGATTTTTCCAACTACGCACCGGAAACCCTTTACAATCACCTACTGCAGCAATTTCAGTACAATGAATTCGCCGAGCATCAGGAAGAAAAAGTGGCATTCCGTGGAAAGAAACCTAACATCTACGGGCTGGATAACATCATTTACAGATGCCCCGAATGCGGCGCCGAGTACCAATTCGTTGTAGAGAACGATACTATGCGCTGCACCCGGTGCGGATTCGGCGTTTCTATGGACGCGTACTATGACATCACCGCCACAAAGGGTGCGCTGCCCTTCCCGAATATTGATGCCTGGTACCGGTGGCAGCGCAAAGTGATTGCGCAGCAGGTACAAGATGACAGCTTTATAATGTCCACCCGGGTACGCATCGGCAGAATCAATACGAAAAAGCTGACTGCCAATCATTCCCTGCAGTACTACGGTGAAGGCACGCTGACCCTTACCAACAAGGGTCTTACCTACAGCGGCACGCAGGACGCAGAGGCTGTAACCCTTACTTTTGAGCCTAAGCTTGTGTTTTCCCTTAGTATGTCTCTGAGTGCGGAGCTGGACCTGTACTATAACGGTACTTACTACAATTTTAAGCTGCTGGAGAATGAAAAGCAGGTAGCAAAATGGATGCTGGCAGCCGAGGAAATCCACAATATGTACGACCCTGTCTGGAGTAAAGCCAGCAACGAGGTTTATTATGAAGCATAAAAAAGAAAAAATCCTGCTGATACTTACCGTTTGCGCATTTCTTGTACTCATTATTTTCTCCCTGTATCAGTGGGAAACCATTCTTTATCTGTTTAAGCAAATGGTAGCGGGCGTTTCCGTTGTAAAAGAATACGTACTATCTCTGGGAATAGTGGGTGTGCTGGCGATTTCCCTATTGATTATTGTCGGTTTCTTTTTCCCTGTCATTTCCTCCATTCCCCTGCAGCTGACCTCTGCGGTATGTTACGGACTTCCCTTTGGTATTTTGCACGTACTCATCTCTGTAGTGATTGCCAGTCAGCTGGTATTTCTTTGCAACAGAAGTATCCGTATTTTCCAAAGCCCCCGTCAGCGGAAAAAACGCCTTCTGATGGAGGAAAAAATCCGGACAAGCCGCCGCAGAATTGAAGTATTCCTGCTTCTTGCGTACCTTGCCCCCTTTGTTCCCTTTTTGATTATCCACACCGTGGCGGCAGACAGCGGAATGTCCTGGAAAAAGTATTCGCTGATTACCCTTTTAGGACCGATTCCCGACATTGTGATTACCCTTTGGCTGGGGCAGAAAATCACCACCGGCACTTCCCCTGTTGTGTCCTACGCCACCTTACTACTTGTGATTATTTGCGTCGCACTTTCCATCATTTACAAAGACAAGCTTATCGACTTGATTTTCAAGCCGAAAGCAGAGGGAGACAGTAATTATGGAGAATAAACAGTTAAACCAGAACATTCAGTTCGGACTTAAGAGTTTCCTCACTATTTGCGCCATTTTGGTGGCGGTTATGGTATTCGTGGGAATTCTCACCTTTATTATTCCCGCCGGTAGCTATCAGCTGGACGCAGACGGAAAAATCATTCCCGATTCCTTCACCTTTATGGAAAGCCAGACACGGCTTCCTGTCTACCGTTGGCTGATTGCTCCTATTGAAGGCTTGATTTTCGGCAGCGGCACTTTCAACATTCTGCAGATTATCGCCGTTCTTCTGGTGCTGGGCGGCAGCTTTAAGGTGCTGGACCAGACCGGCGGACTTTACGCCATCGTGCAGGTTATTATCGACCGGTTTTACAGCAAGCGCTACCTGCTGATTTGGATTATCTCCCTGATGATGATGCTGCTTGCGTCCTGCTTTGGTCTGCAGGAGGAGCTTTTGATTCTGTTCCCCATTTTCCTGTCCTTCTCCGCTGCTATGCGCTGGAGCAAAACGCAGGCAATCAGCCTGATTCTGATTACCACCGGCGTTGGCTTTACCACCGCCACCTTCAACCCCCTGACCATCGGTATTGCCTCCAATCTGGCAAATATCAACATTACCAGCGGTCTGTGGTACCGCATCATTATCCTTGCGGTGCTGTATGTGGTAACTTCCCTGTACCTGGTGCGCCGCGCCAAGCAGGACGAAAAAGCCAATCTCCAGACTGAGGAGGAATCCCAGTTTGCCGTCCACACTGACGAGGAAAAGGTAGCCTACCAGAAGAAAGCCCGCAGCATTTTCCTGCTGTTCGGCGCAGTATTGCTGGTCATCATTCTGGCATCTGTCATTCCCTTCATTGCCGATTTAGGTATGGGTATGGTATTTATGGCGGTTACTTTTGTTGGCGGCGCCTTCTACATCGGACTGAAGAGTCTGGGCAGCCTGAAGGCCATCGGCAAGAGTTTCCTGTCCGGCGCCAAAGACATTGCTCCCTCTATTGTGATTATTCTGCTGGCGTTCAGTGTAAAATACATAGCCGAATGCGGCAACATTCTGCACACCCTTTTCTACTACTGCCACAGCTATATGAGCCAGCAATCCCCCTATTTCTGCGTAATTCTACTGTATCTGTTGATACTGGTTTTCGAGTTCTTTATCCCCAGCGCCACCGCAAAGGCGCTGCTGCTGATTCCTATGCTTACACTGGCGCCGCTGCCCGGCATCAGCACCAACATCATTTTGCTGGCATTCCTGTTTGGCGACGGCTATACCAACGTCCTCTACCCCACCTGTGGCACACTGGTCATCGGTCTGGGACTGGCAGAGGTCAGCTATATGGAGTGGGTGAAAAAGACCGGACTGTTCCAGATATTGCTGTTCGTATTTTCCATCGCATTCCTGCTGCTGGCAGTGTATATCGGCCTGTAATCGCCCGCCATTTCCGGAGGTATTACTATGACACAAGCGCAAAGAAAAAAAGTACACCGCATTTACAGCGGTGTTGTAGGTATCTGCGCGCTTGTGGCAGGGGCTTGCCTGATTGCCGGCTGCGTGTATCTTTATAAAACCGACGGTTTTTCCAGGGACGCGGCTGTGCTGTCTTACGTTTGCGTGCCGGTTTTAGTATGCCTTGCCCTTGCGCTGGGCGGCATCGTGCTCAATCACCTGCTCCCTGTGGAAACGGAAAGCACATTTACTCCCGTTGCTACCCCCGCGCCTAAAGCAACCCGCCGTCTGCACAGCGTCCGCATCTTACTTGCAGTAAGCGCTGCAGTACTGCTGATTCTGGGCATTTGGGGCGATGGCTTTACGGATTTGCTAACGAAAGCAATTAACATCTGCACAGAGTGCATCGGTCTGGGGTAACGCTATGATAAAGACACTCAAATCCTGGCTGCCCTCAAAGCGAAAACTGATGCAGCTGTATTTTGCGCTGCTGTTTAACGCCAATATCAAGGGCTTTTTTAACGGCAGCATTTACAAAGGCGGCAGCAAATATTTCTGCGCGCCGGGTCTTAACTGCTATAGCTGTCCGGGCGCTGTCAGCGCCTGTCCTGTCGGCGCTTTGCAAAACGCCTTTTCCTCCGGAAAAAGCGCCCTGTTCTATGTGGCGGGAATCCTTCTGCTTTACGGATTGATTTTCGGCAGATTTATCTGCGGCTGGCTCTGTCCTTTCGGGTTTATACAGGAGCTTTTCTATAAAATCAAAACACCAAAGCTGAAGAAAAGCCCGCTTACAAAAGCGCTTCGCTATGTAAAATACGCCCTTCTCGTATTCTTCGTAGTGCTGATTCCTATCGGCTATGCGGTAAAGGACATTCCCCTGCCCGCATTTTGCAAGTACATCTGCCCTGCCGGTACATTGGAGGGCGGCGTGGCATTGCTGTCCAACCGGATAAACGCCGGCTACTTCTCTATGCTGGGACCTCTGTTTACGTGGAAATTCTTTCTGCTGGTTGCCATTATGGTAGGCAGCATTTTCATCTTCCGGCTGTTCTGCCGGTTCTTATGCCCTCTGGGCGCTCTGTACGGCTTATTCAACCGTTACTGTCTGGTGGGTGTCCGTGTAGATGCTCAAAAATGTGTGAGCTGCGGCCTGTGCAGCGCCCGGTGCAAAATGGATATTCGCCACGTGGGCGATGCCGAGTGTATCAGCTGCGGCGAGTGTATAAACACCTGCCCCACCGGCGCAATCCGCTTTCAGAAACCCTATATTTCCCGACTTTCCGCCAGCCCCAAAAAAAGACAAGTCTTCCGCGCCGTTACCGCAGTGCTAATGGCGCTTGTTTTGCTAGGCGCGCTCTCTTATTACTGGGTGCAAAGCGCAGAGGTTGTATCCGGCAATCAGACAGGCACCGCCTGTTACGGATATGACCTGCAAAGAATCGATGAAACCGGTATCCTCTCCCAAACGGTTAATCCTGCAAATACCGGTAAGATTACGGTTATCAACTTCTGGGGCACCTGGTGTTCTCCCTGTCTGGAAGAGCTGCCCTACCTTGACCAAATTGCCACCGATTACGCCGCGCAGGTAACTGTGATTGCCGTTCACACCCATATGCAGGCAGAAACCGCCGGCGCCTATGTTGGGCAGCATTATAAGGATTCCCCCATTATCTTTGCCAAGGATTTCCCTCAGGGCTATACCGAAGGCTATTACTCCCTTCTGGGCGGGCGGGACACCTACCCGTACACCCTTGTGCTGGACAGCAGCGGCATCATCACCCATATTTTCCACGCGCCGGTTGCATATGCCGATTTATCGCAGGCCATTGAATCCAATCTCAAATAAAACAGCGGGCAAAGCATTCAGCTTTGCCCGCATTCTTTATTTCTTCTGTAAAACAATGGTAACCGTTTTTTCCTGTGTAAAAGAAAACTCCTGCTGTCCGGTTGCGTAGGTATACCCTGCAGGCATCGTAAGAATCGTTGCCTTATAGGTATCCGGCTGCAGAGAAAACTGCGCCTTACCTGCATCGTCAGTGGTTGCTACCGCGCAAATATCCTTGCATACCTGTATCGTAACCCCTGCCAGCGGCGCGCCATCGGTATCCACCACCAACACTGTGTATCCGGAGTCTTCTGCCGGCTTGCAGCCCCATACTCCCAGTAGTAAAACGGTTATCAGCAGGACAAATCCTGTCCTCCAATGTAGCTTCATTCCCAACTGCCTTCCTTCCAAAAAAACAAGGGCGGCTTTTCAGCGCCCCAACATATTCATCATACCACAGCAAATATCGCCTGTCAATCCATATTCGTTATTTGCAATAATTCTCTATGTTTTATACAGTCAATCTTTGTATAATTTGTTCAATATTGACTATTGATTTTTCCTCTCCCCTATGGTATCTTATAGTCAGAAAGGGTGATACCGATGTACAAATAAGATACGGCTCAAATAAAACAAGTTTTTGTTATCATTCATTCAAAAATCTTCCAAAAAATATTTATCGTTCACTAGAAGCAAAGTGTAAACTGAAAATTTTAATATATACCTTTTGATAACAAAACCTGTTTTAGGAGGAGTCAAGAAACGGACCTTTCGGAAAGAAATATCTTTTCAAGTATAAGCGCATCCCGCTGATGGGACAAGAAGAAGACGGACACGTTGAATGGATAAGGGCTTTGGAAGGAACGTTTGAATCTGTAGAAATGTGAGGTTAACCAATGATAGAACCTAAGCACTCAGCGAAATAACCCTTGACGGTAACGAAGAAAAACTTCCGTCAAGGGTTATTTCATTTTATATAGCTGTAACAGCTTCCCATTCCCTTTTATACCACACCCAGGGGTGTGGTTTTTTTGATGCCAGGCAGTTCCCTACAGTTTTTCCGCAATATCAAAAATCAGCCGCTGTGTCTTTTCCCAGCCCAGGCAGGGGTCTGTGATAGACTTACCAAATACGTGCTCGTGGATGCCTTGGGCGCCATCTTCAAGATAGCTTTCAATCATCAAGCCCTTTACCAGACGTTTGATATCCCCATTCTGGTTGCGGCTGTGCACAACGTCCTTTGCGATACGAATCTGCTCCAAATACTGCTTGCCGGAGTTGTTGTGATTGGTATCAACAATTACAGATGGATTCATAAGACCGGTCCGGGCATACAGCTGACTTACATGCAGCAGGTCCTCATAGTGATAGTTGGAGGTATTTTTGCCGGTATAGTCCACATAGCCTCGCATAATCGCGTGAGCGTGGGGATTTCCCGCAGACAGCACCTCCCAGCCGCGGTAAATGAATGTGTGGCTGGATTGGGCGGCTTTGATAGCGTTCATCATCACCGACAAATCGCCGCTGGTGGGGTTTTTCATACCTACAGGCGCTTCAATGCCGCTGGCAGTCAGCCGGTGCTGCTGATTCTCAACAGAACGGGCGCCAATGGCAACATAGGAAAGCAGGTCGGAAAGATAGCGGTAATTCTCGGGGTAAAGCATCTCGTCGGCGCAGGAAAAGCCGTAATCCCGCAGCGCCGTGATATGAATTTCCCGGATTGGCACCAGACCTTTATACATATCCGGCTTTTCGTCGGGATTGGGCTGATGGAGCATACCCTTGTAGCCCTGTCCGGTGGTACGGGGCTTATTGGTATAGATGCGGGGAATCATAATAATCTTGTCCGCCACCTGATCCGCAACCTGCCGCAAGCGGGACATATATTCCATTACCGGCTCACTGTGGTCAGCAGAGCAAGGTCCGATAATCAAAATAAACTTATCGGAATTACCGTCGAAAATATCGCCGATTTCCTTATCACGCGCAGCTTTTACCTGCGCCATTTTTTCGTTGAGGGGAAATTCTTCCTTAACCAGCTTAGGGATTGGAAGTTTCCGCTGGAATGTCATACGCATTGCTTCGTACCTCGGTTATTATTTTTTATCAAAAAGCGTCCGTCGGGCTGTAGATTTGCGCATCGCCTCGCGCATACCCTCCACATCGCCGTCCTCCAGCATCTGCCGCAGAGCGGTAAAGCTCTGGCTGAAAGCGTCCATATGCTTTAGCAGCTGCTCTCTGTTGCACATAAAAAGCTCCGACCACATACGGTCATTGATGCGGGCGATGCGTGTCAAATCCCGGAAAGAGTCGCCTGTATACGCCTCCATACCCGGCGTATCGTTACAGTTCATCAAAGAAATGGCGATACAGTGGGTCAGCTGGGATAAAAAGCCAATCATATCATCGTGGGCTTCGGGGCTCAAACGGGACACCCGGGCAAAGCCCAGCTCCCAGCCTAACTGCTCACACAGTTCAGTTGCCGCTTCCGTATTCTTTTGGGTCGGCGTAACGATGTAGTTGGCGTTTTTGAAAATAGTTTCATCACTGTTTTCAACGCCGTAAACCTCCCGACCCGCCATCGGGTGGGCAGAAATAAATTCCACATCGCTGCGCAGCAGCTTCTGAATATCATACACCACGCAGCACTTGACACCGGTAACATCGGTCAAAATCGCGCCCGGTTTAAAATGCATCTGGTTTTCTTGAATCCAGTCCTTCAGTACCGCAGGATAAAGGGCAAACACCACAATATCCGCGCTTCCAATCAGCTTGGGGTCTATTTCCGTCGTACCCTCGGAAATAATACCGTTTTCCAGCGCATATTGAATTGTGGAGGCGCTTCTGGTAATCGCGCTTACCCGATAGCCCTTTTTTATGAGCGCTTTTGCATAACTGCCGCCAATCAATCCCAGACCGACGATCAGGATATGTTTTTCATTTGTCAGTTTCAATGGTCTGTACCTCTATTCCCAGTTTCTGCAGCTTTTCAAAAAAATCGGGGAAGCTTTTGCGCACAGCCTGCGCTCCCTCAATCTCTCCGCCTGTCAGTGTCAAAAGCACCGCCAAAGACATCACAATCCGGTGGTCATTGTGCCCACCCAGTGTCCTTTCGGGTCGGTGAAAGCTGCCCGGCTGCACAGTTACAGAGTTTTCCTCTACCGTAACAGCAGTGCCAAACGCCGCAAGCTCCTGCGCCATTGCGGCAGCGCGGTCGCTTTCCTTGATTTTCAGTCTGCGTGTGCCGGTGAACACAGCGCCGTTTTTCGCTGCAGCCACCGCAAAAAGAACAGGTCCCAAGTCCGGACAGTCGGAAATATCAATCTCCGGACAACCGGCGCACAGACTTTCAAAATGCCGGGTATAAATTCTGTCGCCCTGCAAGCTGGTGTTTGATAAGCCTGTGATTTCAACGCAAGCACCCAACGCGTTCATTGCTGCAAAAAAGGCAGCGCCGGAGTAATCGCCCTCTACCGCCATGTCCGTTGCCCGATAGCGCTGCTGACCGGGAATGAAAATTGTTCGGCTGTCCTGCCAAAAAGCTTTGATACCAAAAGCGCCCAGCGCCTGTAAGGTCAGGTCAATATAGCTTTTACTCTCAAGCGGCGTAGTAATCCGGATATAGCTATCCTGCTCTGCCAGCGGCAGGGCGAAAAGCAACCCTGTAATAAACTGACTGCTGATATTGCCGGCAATCTGGAACGTGCCGCCCTGCAAAATGCCCTGCACCTGCAGTGCGCGGTCGGTTTGCGTAAACAAAAAGCCCTTTTCCTCGCATAATTGCCGGTATACGTCAAGCGGTCTTGACAGCAGTTTTTCGGTGCCGGTAAAGGAAACCGCCTTGCCGCAAAGCAACGCCAGCGGGATAAAAAAGCGCAAAGTACTGCCGCTTTCACGGCAGAAAAGGGTTTCTTCCGGCGCCGCCTTGCATATATCTGCGCCTGTAACCGTTACCCTATCGCCGTCAATGGCGCAGCAAGCGCCCAACGCCTGCAGGCAGTCGATGGTTGCCAGAATATCTTCATTCATTTCAACGCCTGTAATATGGCTGACGCCTTCGGAAAGGCCTGCGCAAATCAGCAGGCGGTGCGCCATACTTTTCGATGCAGGCGCAGCCACAGACCCGGCGGCTTTTCCGGGGTGAATTGCTACCTTCATTTCTTTTTCTCCGTTAGAATATCGATCGCTTCCAGATACCCGTCAAAGCCCTTGCCGGTGATGGTTGCCACACAGGCGGCGCGGATATAGCTTATCTGGCGGAACGCTTCCCGTTCCTCCACCTTGGAGATATGCACTTCCACCGTGGGAATCCCCACAGCTTTCACCGCGTCCAGCAGCGCAATACTCGTATGGGTATATGCGCCCGGATTGATGACAATGCCCTCCGTACCGTCGGAGTAGGCAGCCTGAATCCGGTCTACCAAAGCGCCCTCGTGGTTAGACTGATAAAACTCCACGTCCACATTTTTTGTCTGGCAGTATGCCTTTATTTTCTGGCACAGTGCCTCATAGGTACCGGAGCCGTAAAGTGCAGGCTCACGGATTCCCAGCATATTCAGATTCGGTCCGTTCATTACCAGAATATTCACGCAAAAAAGCTCCTTTTCACTTTCTGCACCGCTTCTGCCGGCGTACCCCCGTTTTCAATGACGGTATCGGCAGTGGCGGTATAAATATGGTAGCGCTCGTTGTAGCGCTGCATAATGGTTTCTTTTGTAGAGGACAGGGGTCGGTCATCTGTAGGCAGCAGCTGCTCCACAGGCCGGTCAAGGAAATAGATTTTTCCGTTCATACGCAGCAAATCCACATTTTCCCTGCGCAGTATCGCGCCACCGCCGGTGGCAATCACCCAGCCGGTTTTTGCGGAAATCTCCTCAATAACCGACGTTTCCGTATCCCGGAAGGCAGCCTCGCCTTTTTTAAGAATTATTTCTCCGGCTGTCATACCGGTTTGTTCCTCTATCAGCGCATCGGTATCCACATAGGGTCGCCCCAGTTCTTCCGCCAGCAGCTTTCCAACTGTGGTTTTGCCGCTGCCGGGCATACCGGTAAGGACGATATTCTGCTTACCTGCTTTGATTTTCCGGTACACTTCTTCCGTAACTTCCTCCGGATACTTGATATCCAGGAAAATTTCCGACGCCAGCACCGCCTGCCGCACCAGCATATAAAGTCCGCCTGCAGCAGGCACGCCCATACTGCGCGCTTTCAGAATAAAGCTGGTGCGCAGCGGATTGTAAACCGCGTCAACTGCGCCGCAAAGATTGGGAAAAAGCGCCGGGTCAACAGGCATACCGCTTTGGCGGGAAAACATTCCCCGGGGCGTGGTGTTAATCAAAACCTGCGCGTCTGAATGCTCTGCAATCGCCTTTTCGTATGTCAAAACACCGGGCTTCTGTGTTCTGCTGACCTTCCGGACATCAGCTGCGCCCATATGCTTTGCCACAGCCATTGCGGTATTGGAGGTGCCGCCGGTACCTAAAATCAACACTTTTTTACCCTGCAGGTCAATGCCGGTCCGCTTGATAAGGCCAAGCATACCGCCAAAGTCTGTGTTGTAGCCGTACAGCTGACCCTTTCGGTTGACAACCGTATTCACCGCGCCGATTGCAGCTGCGGTCTGCTCCACTTCTGCCAGAAAAGGAATTACGTCCTGCTTATAGGGAATTGTTACATTGATGGCATTGAAATCACGCTCTGTCATAAATGCGTCCAGCGCGCCCATAGGGATTTCCTTGAGCTCATACAGATAATCCTGCAGCTGTGCGTGAATTTCTTTTGAAAAGCTGTGAGTCAAATGCTCACCGATGCAGCCGTATTGCATAACTTAATTTTCCTTTGCAAAGTAATCTGTTCCATACCGCCCTGCCAGCATATCATACACAGCAATCGCAGTAACCGCATCAATCACAATTCGCGCCCGATGCACAATTGCCGGGTCGTGGCGGCCTTTAATTTCCAAAGTTGCATTTTCTTTTTGCAAAATATCCACCGTCTGCTGGCTTTTCGCAATCGACGGGGTGGGCTTGATTGCGCAGCGGAAAATCACAGGCATACCGCTGGTAATACCGCCGCCGATGCCGCCGCCGTGATTGCTCAAAGCAACCACATTGCCGTTTTCGTAACGCAGCGGGTCATTGGCTTCGCTGCCCTTCATATCCGCCAGCGCAAAGCCGTCGCCAAATTCAACGCCCTTAACGGCGGGAACAGAGAAAAGAATATGGGACAGCATACTCTCAAACGTATCAAACCAGGGCTCACCTACGCCGGCAGGAAGACCGGTAACCGCAGTTTCCAAAACTCCGCCTACACTGTCGCCCTCTGCTTTGGCAGCTACAATCGCTTCGCGCATCTTTTCTCCGGCGGCTGTATCCAGCACAGGAAATGCGCTGGTAGCAAGTGCTTCAATATCTGCCGCAATGTCCGCAAAGCCTCTGTCCTGAATACAGGCGCAGCGGGCAATATGGGTGCCGATGGAAATTCCCTTTCTTGCCAAAGCGCTATGGCAGACAGCGCCGGCAGCAACCAGCGCCGCTGTGATGCGGCCGGAGAAATGACCGCCGCCTCTGGTATCCTGATAGCCGTGGTACTTACACTGGGCAGGATAGTCGGCGTGTCCGGGGCGCATAAGCGCCTGCATCGCAGCATAATCTGCGCTTTTGGTATCCCGATTGGGAATCAGAATTGTCAGAGGCGTACCGGTAGTAATGCCGTTTACCGCGCCGCTGATGATTTCAAATGCATCTGTTTCTTTTCTTGCTGTGGAAATCTCACCGCCGGGCTGTCTTAATCCCAGCATTCTGCGAATATTCTCCTCATCAACAGGCATACCGGGGCAAAGTCCGTCCAGCACAGCGCCGATTGCGGCGCCGTGGCTCTCACCGAACAATGTTACTGCCAGATGTTGCCCAAACGTATTTTTCATATTACATTACTCCTTTTCTCCGAGAAATGTATATACGGTTTCTTTCAAATCTGCAATGGGTATGGACTGCAGAGTAAAGCTGCCTGCCTTGGGGGCATATACCACAGTAATGGTATCGCCGGAGCGCTTTTTATCGTGGCAGATTGCCTCCCATACCGCCTCCGGTTTAGCCGTACAGGCGGTGGGCAGCTGCAGTCTTTCCAGAATAGCTTTCACTCTGGGGCGCAGCCCGTCGCTGCACATAGGGAGCATTCCTAGCGCCACGCACTCGCCGTGATACAGTAAATCCAGACCGACGGCAGATTCAATTCCGTGGCCAATGGTATGACCGAAATTCAGGGTGCGGCGCAAACCGGACTCTTTTTCGTCCGCCTTCACCACCGCCGCCTTCATTTTTACAGAAGCGGCAATGATTTCGTCAATGCGGGAAAGATACCCGTCGCTTTCAAACAGGGAAAGTACGCTTTCATCAAAGCATACTGCCATTTTTACCGCTTCGGCAAGACCGTTTGAGATTTGCCGCGCCGGCAGTGTCTCCAGTACCTGGGGGTCAATCAAAACCGCTTTCGGCTGATGAAACGCGCCTACGCAGTTTTTGATGTTGTCCAAATCGATAGCTACCTTGCCGCCAACGGAGGAATCCACCTGCGATAAAACGGTGGTGGGAATGTTGTAAAAGTCGATACCCCGCATATATGCGGCAGCGGCAAATCCTGCCAAATCGCCCACAACACCGCCGCCAACTGCCACAACGCAGTCTGTGCGGGTAAAGCCGTTATCCAGCATCGTGCGGCAAAGCATTTCAAAATTCTGCAGGCTTTTGCTTTTCTCTCCCTGGGGAATGGTTACAACAACCGGCTCTGCGCAGCAGGCAGCAACTGTTTTTGCGTATTCTTCCGGCACGCCGCTGTCTGTAACCACCAGCACTTTTCTATCAAGCTTCATATACGCGCCGGCGCAGGCAAGCGCGCCCCGCTGGATTGTAATACGATAGCTGTTCTTTCCTAAATCAACTGTAACTTCCACTCTCGTTCTCCTTACGTATAAGAACCGATACATTTAATTTTGTCGCAGCACACAGCAAGTTCTTTCAGCATTTTTTCACCTTCTGCGCCGTGAATGTCGCCCTCTGCCTCCACGTAGAAATAGTACTGCCACAGCAGCTCGTGCATCGGGCGACTGCGCAGAGCGCGCATATTAAAACCGTGAGAACCGATAATGTTCAGCGCCTGCGCCAGAGAGCCGGCTTCATTGCGCACAGTAAACACCAGAATAAAATGTGCGCCGTGCTGCTTGCTGATATTCCGGTTTTCAGAGCGGGACAACACCGCAAAGCGGGTAGTATTTACCTGCGACCGGTTGATACCCTCCGCCAGCAGCTTCAAGCCAAATCTGTCTGCGCTTTCTGCGCTGGCAATCGCGGCAACGGTGGGGTCATTCAGCTTTGCAACATACTCCGCCGCCAGCGCCGTATTGGCATACTGTATCTGGCTGTAGCCGTGGGTTTTAATAAAATCATCACATTGAGAAAGCGCCTGCGGGTGGCTCACCACCGTCTTAACCGAGGTCAGCGAAGCGCCCTCAACAGAAAGCAAATCGTGGGTAACGGACAGGGGCAGAATGTTGTTTACATACAAAGGACCGGAGAACATCAGGTCAGCAACCTGTCCTACCTCACCGGCATAGCTGTTTTCCAGCGGCAGCACCACCACATCGCACTGACCGTTCACCACAGAATCGTATGCTGCCTTAAAATCGGCAAAAGGCACTTTCTGGGCATCGTGGAAAAGCTTATCGGCTGCAATGTGGGCAAATGCGCCCTCTGTACCGCAGTACGCCACCTTCATTCCGTGCAGCAGCCGCTGCTGATAGCGGCGGGAAACCGCCATTGTATCCCGCATAAAATCAATGTAATACTCCCGCAGTCTGTCGTCCTCCACACGGGCAGAGCCGTTGCGGATAACGATTTCCTCACGTTCAGCGTCCAAAATAGGCATACCGTGGTCTTTTTTATACTCTGCCACCATTTCGGCAGCGCGCATACGCTGCACAAACAGCTCTGCCATCTGGGCGTCTACATCGTTGATTATTTTTCTGGCTTCTTGTAAAAGGTCCATTTCTCATTCTCCTTTATACAAATCGGCAAGTTTACGGAACGCAGATAAACTGCGGCGAATCTGCTCTGTCTGTACACAGTATGAAATCCGCGCGTACCCGGGACAGCCAAAACTGTCTGCCGGCACCAGCAGCAAATCAAACTGCTTTGCTTTTTCGCAGAACGCATTGGCGTCCGGCTCCGGCGTCTTTAGAAACAGATAAAACGCGCCGTCGGGATACACCGCCTCAAAGCCATATTCCGTCAGAGCGGTGTACAGTAGCTTTCTGTTTTCGTCATATACGGAGATGTCCACCGTTTTTTTCAGACAATCTTTTACCAGCTGCTGGAACAGGCTGGGCGCGCACACATAGCCCAATGCCCGACCGGCGCCGCATACGGCGTCATATACCATATCCGCGTCCGTTGCCTGCGGAGATACCAGAATATATCCAATCCGTTCTCCCGGCAGAGACAGGCTCTTGCTGAAAGAGTAGCAAACAACTGTGTTTTCGTAGTAAAGTGGAAGATAAGGCACTTGCGCATCACCGTACACCAGTTCTCTGTAGGGCTCATCGGCAATCAGGTAAATGGGGTGTCCGTATTCCCGCTGTTTTTCCCGCAGAATTCTGCAAAGCGCATCGATGCTTTCTTTCGTCAGCACCACACCGGTGGGGTTATTGGGAGAATTGACAATCACCGCTTTCGTATGCGGGTTTACGGCGCAAGCCAGCGCCTGGGGGTCAATCTGGAAGGTTTTCTCTGCGCTGTTTACCGTTATAAATTTCGCCCCTGTCTTTTCCACAAACACACGATACTCCGGAAAGAAAGGCGCAAATCCAATCACTTCATCGCCCGCTTCCACGATTGCCGTCAGTGTAATGGCAAGAGACGCGGCAGCGCCGCTTGTCATATATATTTTTTCTGCCTGGGCGGCAAAGCCGAAAGTATCCTGCACATACTGGGCAATCGCTTGCCGCACCTGTATATCGCCGGCAGCAGAGGTGTAGGCGTGCAGGTCTGCGGCAGGTATTTGCCCAATCAGCGCCTGCAGCGTATCCGTTACCGCCTGGGGCGCCGGAACGCTGGGATTGCCTAAGCTGAAATCAAATACATTCTCCGCGCCGATTTGGGCTTTTCTTTGATTGCCATATTCAAAAATATCGCGGATTACAGAACAGTGTCTTCCCAATCCCAACATTTTTTCCGAAACCATACTATCTCTCCTGTTCCCGTGGCGCTAAGCCTAACAAAAAACCCTGTTCAACCCAAAATACAGGTTGAACAGGGACAGTCATTGACCGTGGTACCACTCTGCTTCACTTTTCCTCACGGAATAAGTCTTACGGGGTGCTAACACACCCCTTCGATATAACGGTCGAACCCGGCACAGCCTACGCAGTTAAACACAACCTTCAGCCCGCAGCTTACGAAAGGAATTCGCCGCCCTTTGCGATGCTGTTTCGCACCAACCAACAGCTCTCTGAAGGGCAAATTGAACGGTTACTGGTTTTCGCTCTGTCGCTTTTGCTTTATTACAATGGATTTTAGCATATCCGTTTCACAAAGTCAATTGTTTTCGCCAGAAAAACAGCGAATATCTCAGAAAAATCGCCTATACTTCCGGCAGACTTGCCGCCGCCACAGACTGACCGACACGGCGCATCTTCTCGTCCGGCAGCATTACACTTGATTGCCTGAGCGGTCAGGCTGACCCTATGAGCGAAGCGTTCTTACAGATAGCGGGTGTATTCAGCCAGTTAGAATTGGCTATGATCCGCTCCCGTGTCCGGTCAGGGATGGAAAATGCGAGAGCAAAGGGACGGCAGATCGGGCGTCCGCAAGTGAGTAAAGAGGACATCCCCGCTGCTTTTCTGCGGCACTATCCCGCCCACAAAAACGGGCAGCTGAACATCAGCGAATTGGCGAGGGTCTGCGACATCAGCCGCACCACCGCTTACAAATACAAGAGCCTTTTGGAAGCGTAAAAAACGGAGCGGACTTGTGTCCGCTCCATAATGTCATTTATCAGTCGGTAATAATCTTTGCATTTTGATATGCTCCGCCTAAAATATATGCGGTAAAGGTGATTTCCTGACCATCGTTGCTGTATGCTTCATTGTAGGCACTTAAATCTTCACCTTCTGCGAAAGAAATCAATTTCAAAACATTACTATCTCCAATTTGGATATTCCAATAACCGTCATAGCTTTCGTTCTTTCCCTTTAGAACACCTGTAAAGATTTCATCCTCATGGGGTGCTACCTCGGAAATCTCACCTTCGTATAGCTGTGCCTCGCCAAAGACGATAAATGTAGGATTGCCGTATGCAATATTTCCTGCTATTACCTCTGTAATTTTTCCTACAATCGCAACAGTTTCACCTTTGTTCAGCTGTGCGAGTTCTTCTATCGGAAGACAAACACGAACATTATTGGCTGCAAGATATGTTGTATTACCGACAGTAGCAGAGTTATCTCCGCCCTCAAAATATTTGTCAGTAATTTCACCGACTACCACCTCAAATAAATAAGTGTTCTGCATTGCCTTTGCTTGATTTGCTTCCACCTCTTTGAAGATGTGGCGAGGTGTTTCTGTAATGGCATTTGCAACATCAAATTGGGGAGCGGTTGCTTCGGTTGTGTTAGGAGTTTCGTTGCCACCGCCGCAAGCACACAGACCAACGCACAACGCAAGCACCAAGATCAGGGATAATGCTTTTTTCATAATACGTTCCTTCTTTCTGAAAAAATAAAAAAGTGCGCCAACCGAAGTCAGCGCACCAAAAACGCAAACTCCAATTGTCGCCAAACAAAAACAAATTGATAGGATATTACACCGAACCAACCCGTGGAATTTGCGTTTTTATCAAATTCATCGGGTTTTGTCCGTAAAAAGGGTATAATATCCCTACGGCGCAATAATCCTAAGAAATATTTGTTTTTGTTTGGCATAAGTATGATACCACGCCCATTCGTAAAAATCAATTTGTTTTAGAAACTTCTGCCTTTTCTTTTGGTATGTTATACTAACAGAAAGCCGCAAAGGACGGGGCAGGTCGATGTGGGCATTGACCCCTACAAACGGTCATAACCCCCGGCTAAGCCGGGGGGTATGACTTGGTGGAGACTACGGGACTCGATTTGCATTTTCTCCCGATGTGAAAAAATTAATGTTCGCCTCCGTTGTTCCTATTGCGGTACCCGGCATCTTCGTCGCCGTTGGTGCGGCTTCCTCATCTGCCGACCGCGGCTACTCGCTCAGGTCGCTTTATCGGGTACCAGCCGCGCTCCCGTCGCTCCCCGTCGGCGGCAACGCTCGCCCGCGTTGCAAGTGGTGGGTTCGAGTCCCCCGTCTGAATACCGTACCAAAAACAAAAACCACACCATTCGGTGTGGTTTCGTTTTTGGTGGAGACTACGGGACTCGAACCTGTGACCTCATGCGTGTGAAGCATGCGCTCTAACCAGCTGAGCTAAGCCTCCCTGTGAGCGAATAAAATTATATCACACTTCATAGAAAAGTCAAGTCCTTTGCGTTTCTTTCCTGCTCACTTTTTTCTCCGGCAGCTGGCTGACAAATGCGCTTGCCAGAATCATTACTGTGCCGCAAATCGCAAGGGCATCCATTTTTTCACGCAGCACCAGCGCCGACAGCACAATAGCAATCACCGGGTCCAGATAACTCAGTATTGCCACACTTTGCGCCCTCAGCTTGCCCATCGCGCCGAAATACAGCCAGTAGGCAACGCCGGTATGCACAATGCCCACCACTGCCAGCAGCGCCCATTGATATCCCTGCAGCGACGGCAGCGGCTCTTTTTGCCGCAGCAGCATATAAGGCAGTATCACAACTGCCGCACTCAGCAGCTGCACTGCAGTTTTATCGAAAGCAGAGATGTCCTTCAGTTTTTGATTCAGCAGCATTACCGTAGCATACAGCACTGCCGCGCCCACACCGTACAGCACGCCTGTCAGCTCCGACAAGCGGGGAATTCCCTGCTGCACTATGCCGGATACCGGCAGCATACCAACCAACGCTGTCAGTACACAGGCAAATTTGCGACCTGTCAGCCGTTCTCCCAGTATGGGCAGCGCAAACAGCAAAAACACCGGCGCCAGATAATAGCAGGCTGTGGCAGTCGCCACTGTGGTATGCCGGTATGCTTCAAACAGCAGAATCCAGTTGCAGCCTATGGCAGCGCCGGACAGGCACAAAACCGGTAAATTGGCTTTTATTCCGGCAAAATCCGGTTTTTTACCGGTCAGCAGCATTACCGCCAGCAGAAACACTCCGCCCATAATGCCACGCCAGAAAGCGATATTCGCCGAAGGCAGCGGAATCAGTCGCACGAACAGACCCACTGTGCCGAAAATTCCCATACTGACCAGCATTTTCAATGTGGCGGATTTTTCCTGCATCTAAACTACACCTCCTGCTGCGCCCACCGGGGCAGCGCCTCGTAAGAATGGTTTTTTCCGTTCAATCCGAATTGGATTTTACAGGAAAAGAGCATCGGCTCAGTTTCCTCGGCGCGGGAGCCATACTTATGGTCGCCCACCAGAGGAAATCCGCGGCTGGCAA